>NC_015385.1:600000-900000 GCF_000195275.1 Treponema succinifaciens DSM 2489
AAAATACAATGATGAAACTTTCCCACCTTCACATGAATATAATGCGAAGTTATCCAAAACATGTTACAATGCTCCAAGGAGGTGCAAAATGTCTTATGATGTTGTAATTGAGCAGGTTAAGGCTCTTCCTGAACAGTTGCTTTCATCGGTTTCGGCTTTTATAAAGCTGTTGGAAGCCGAGCAGCCTGAAATGCACGTAACAAAAACATCTTCGGGAACAAAGAAAAATTTCTTTGGTTTGGCAGGAAAAATCCATCTGAATCGTGATTCCGTAACAGAACTTAGAGAGGCGAGCGTTTTATGATTCTTGCCGATACAAATGTTATCATTAAGATTATTCAGGCAGGATGCTTGATTAATTTTTACAGGGGATAACCAGCCGATGTCTAATTGGCAGGCTTGAACCGACAATCTATAACTAAAAAGCTCTGTTTTACTGATGTGAAACAGGGCTTTTTTTTGTATGAAGATGTTGCAATAGAATATTGAAATTTATTGATTTTGCAAAATGGATTTTTGAAAATACTAAAATAATTATTTCGGATTATAAAATGAATATATTGTAGACAATCGGCTACGAGTATGCTATATTTTTTGATATGAATATAAAATCAGTTGGAAGCATTTGTTCAGGAATAGAGGCGGCATCTGTAGCTTGGAAAGACTTTAATTTTGATTTTAAATGGTTTTCTGAGATAGCTGAATTTCAGTCAAATTTTCTAAGAATAAAATATCCGAATATAAAGAATCTTGGTGATATGAATCTTATTGGAAAAAAAATTGCAACTGCCGAGATTGATTCCCCTGATTTGATATGCGGTGGAACTCCGTGTCAGGCTTTTTCTCTTGCAGGATTTCAGAATGGTCTTAATGACGAGCGTGGAAATCTTACACTGAAATTTTGTGAAATAATAGATGAAAATGATAAAGTTAGAAAAGTACAGAACAAAGACGGCACTATTGTATTTTGGGAAAATGTTGAAGGTGTCTTAAAAGATAAGACAAATGCGTTCGGGTGTTTTTTGTCTTTGCTTTCAGGTTGCAACAAAGAATTGGAATTAAAAAAATGGCCTAATGCAGGTTTGTTAAGAGGTCCGAAAAGAAATATCGCATGGCGGATTCTTGACGCAAAATATTTCGGGCTTCCACAGCAACGCCGCAGACTTTATGTTGTGGCTGGCGGAAAAGATTTTTCGCCGGAAAATATCCTTTTTGAAAAACATGAACGAAATTTCGGTGAGTTAAAAAAATATCCATTGATTTTTGAAAAAGACGGACATAGTTATGAAGTTTTCAGAGAGTACACGGACTGTCTTTATTCTGCTTACGGTACAAAATGGAATGGAAATGCGGCGGCATATAATGGCTCTCTTTTTGTTGTCCAAGATGGCAGACTACGCAGATTTACACCTCTTGAATGTGAACGCTTAATGGGATTTCCAGATAATTACACTTTGATTGATAAGGTTCGTCCGACAAATCGTTATCAAGGAGTGGGAAACTCTTGGGCTGTTCCTGTTGTAAAATGGATTGGAGAAAGAATAAAAAATTATAAAGAGATGGGATTTTCTATATCAGAGGATGATTTTTCACTTTGGGGGAGAACGACAAAATTTTATGACTCTACAATATTGTTTGATTTGGGAAAAGAAATTGTGCCTCTCCAAAACGGAATAACTTTAAATGGAACGGAAATCCCTGAAGATATAAATTCTTCTAACATTGCAGATATTATTGAATTCAATGAAGTTGAGAACTTTTTTATTTCTCCTGTCGGTTGCGCTGGAATTCTCCGCAGAAAAAATGAGCGAAATTTAAATATAAATAAAAGGCTGGAACAAATTCTTATTACAATATCCTCTCAATGGTCGGATGATGACATTCAGAAAGTTTCTTTGATTCAGCCAAGAGGAGCTTATAGCAGAATTGCTATTTAAGTTTTTTTATAAGCTCTTGCCGCCATCTTTCTATATCATACCAGGCACAGCCGATACATCCTTTTTCGGCTGATTTCCCATTTTTTGGAATTGAAGAATCCCAGTTTTCTGTTCCCTCATAGAAAAATGGAATTCCATATATTGTGCCACGTTTTCCAGTCTGATAGCAATTTCTGCAGATTTCTCGTTTTTGTTGATTTCTCTGATTTGAAAGAAGCTGAAAATCCCGCAAAATTTCTTTATCAGTTAAATTTTCAAGAGTTTCTCGTTTTGTTTCATCATTCCATCTGATTTCAGAAAATTTGTGGTCTGGAAGCAAGCCTTCTTTTTTTGTTGTTTTTGCTTCAAAGACATCATAAGATTTGAGCAAAGAAACAATTCTTGTTCTTAGTTCAGAACTCCATGTTTCATAGCCTGTGATTCCGCCGCGCTTTATCGGCAGCATGATAAGATGCGTGGTGTTTTTGTTGCAATGTGGACAATATTCAGAAAGTTTTGTTGCTATTGTGTAGCCGAATTCCTTTAAATCCTGAATCCTTCTTGCCCAGTTTGGATTGTTAGGAAGCTGGCAGTTCACACATTTGTATTCAAAATCTTCTGTCAGTTTGTCAAAAAATGATTTTGTTGTATCTGCTTTTGGTTTTGCTTTCCAAAAATCGGCTTGCTCTTTTTTCCAGTTTTCCCAATTGTCAGGATTTACTTCATTATATACTTTTATAAGATAATCTCTGATTTGATTCAGGTCATCTTCTGGAATGTCGATTCCCGTTCTGCGGTATTGAATTGGAACAGACGTGTTGAAGTAGAGTCCATTGTCATAAGAAAATGTTACATCCACATATTTTTCAGATGCTTTTGAATGGCTTCGAATTCCTAACTGGGTTATTTTATTCATATAAAAATTTCCTAAAATAAATCTTTCACAGAGATGTTCAATGATTTTGCAATTTTTAAAAGAATTAGATATGAGGGGTTTCTTTTTCCTCTCTCTAATCCTGAAACATAAGTTCTGTCCAACTGTGTCAAATCCGCAAACTTTTCCTGTGAAAACCCTTTTTCAATTCTGAGTTTTCTTAATCGATTTCCAAAATCTGAAAGAATATCTTGTTCTTCGGTTGTCATAAAACTATTATAGATGTGTTGTTGACATTAAAACAACGGACGATAGACTACAAAAAAGATGATTGCGGAAAAACTTCCTGGCGTAAAAGCCTACGCAGTCCGCGCTGACGGCACAACCGCCGAGTTTGACCTTGCGACCGGCGACATGACCGACGACGAGCGAAAGATTATTCAGGCAGGATGCTTGATTAACTTTTACAGGGGATAACCAGCCGATGTCTAATTGGCAGGCTTGAACCTGACTTTTCTGTACATTCTTACCGCTTCGGTTGTCGCCGGGCTTTCGTGCAGCGTTGTTTCAGGCTTTGTAAATTATTATTTTGCGAATTGCTTGTTCCAAATAGAATGGAATTTCAACATATTTATTTTTGCTTTCAACTTTCATGCAAGCAAAAATCTCCGGATAAAATCTACAACACGGATGTAATCTGCGACTCCTGGAACGAATTTTGCGAAAAGAAGGACTCTTCTTCGCTTGCGTGTTTTATCGACACGCTTAGGCGCTTTGACACTAAAACTTTTAATAACGACATGGCATTAAAAGAGTCGGTGCAGAATCAGATTGCGTTATGTATTTCCCTTGCAGAAGGCTTACAGCCGCTAATATTGGAAAAAGAAAATCATAAGGAAGAGATTTTGCTTGCCGTTCACGAAATGGACAAGGTTTTTATGAGCTTTCTTAAAGACAAAAACGCAAGTCTTGAAGACACGCACCAAAAACTGTACGTTTTCTTCATTTATTTTACGCTTACGATTTTGATTGGCGGAGCGATTCTTGTCGTTTTGAACATAAAAGAAGGGCTTGAAAAAGATAGAATGCTTTACAGTTCGCAAGTCTTTTTGAAACATTCGATTTTGATTCAGGAAGCTGAGCGGAAAAGAATCAGCCGTGAGCTTCATGATAGCGTTGCGCAGAATTTGCGGTATGTTTCTCTTCTTGCAGAAAATATTCCTGATAAAGACACGGCGGCTAAAATTATTGAAACGCAAAATCAAAATATCGAGAACATCAGAAATCTTTGCTACAACCTGACTCCGCCGAGCATTACAAAAGACAATCTGCTTTCTTTGGTGAATGTTTTTGCACAAAAGATTTTTGGCGAATCTTTTCAATTCCGTCTGATTGCGGAAAACGATGTTGATTTTTCTTGCTTGAATGCCGACGAGCTTTTGAATATTTACCGGATTGTGCAGGAAGCGCTGCAGAATATAAAAAATCACGCGGGCGCAAAAGAAGTTACGGTGTTTTTTAAGAGAAACCCATTGGCGGCTGAGCCTGTTGAACCCGCCAGGCAAAAAGCGGCATTGTCAAAGGCTATTTCGGCACGAGCGATGACCGCAAAAAATCCACGAAGCCATCTTAAAATCATAATTTCTGACGACGGCTGCGGAATGGACGAGGAGCTTGTAAAAGAGATAAACTCCGCCATTTTTGAAAAGTCCAAGGAATCCCATTTTGGAGTCCGCAATATTTGTGAGAGGGTAAAGCTTCTTAATGGAAAAGTGACGTTTTCTTCTGCCCCGGATTTTGGAACGCATATAACGGTGGAGGTTTAAAAAATGGCAAAAACATTTTACATTGTTGACGACCACGAGCTTTTGCGCATTGGCACTATTTCTTTCATCGAAAAAAAATCTGACTGGATTTGCAAAGGAAATGCCGGCACCCCTGAATCGGAGCTTTCCGACCTTGCGCTTTTGTCGGGCGGAAACATGCTTCCAGACCTTGTGATTTCTGACCTTAATTTTTCTGGCGACGACGCAGGCTTTGATTTTATTGCAAAGCTTCATACGCTTTATCCAGAGTTAAAAATCATAGTGTATTCAATGTTCTTTTCGGCAGGAATGGTTCAGACGGCAATTCAAAACGGAGCGGCAGGCTATATTTCAAAAAACGCGCCGTCGGACGAGCTTATAGAATGCATGGAAAACGCTTTTGTCCAAAAAGAATTGCGGGAAAATCTTGTAAAATTCAATTCCTTTACAGACGCGCTTACGCAAAGAGAAAAACAGGTGATGGCTTTGATTCTGCAAAATCTTTCAAACATGCAGATTGCGGAAAAACTGCAAATAAGACAGCGCGCCGTAGAAAATTACATTTCAAGCATTTATGAAAAAACCGGCATCAACGACAAAAAGGAATTTATCAGTCAGTTTGGAAAATAATTTAAAAATGCGGCATGACTCTGTGGATTTTTGAATCAAATGCATCTTTATCAAAAGTTTGAGGCAAGTCCGCATCAAGTGGAGATGCAGTTTTCCATGCCTTATTTCTCCGTTATATTTCAAGACTGTTTTCGTTTAAAAGAAAATCAAAAATGCTTAGAACAAGTATTCCTTCTTCGGTATAGTATGAATGAATATTTGTCTTTTCGATGATGATTTTTTTGAATGAATCGCTTATATTCAAAAAAGGCCGCTCTTCCTGTAAAACTTTTTCTCTGTCGGGTAAAGCAAACGCAGACTGGATGTAATATCTTTTAAAACCTTTATTCACTACAAAATCAATTTCATATTGCACGCGGCAAGATTTTCCAGCTTTGTTTCGTTCGCTAATCTGAACAACTCCAACGTCAACATTGTAACCTCTCATTACAAGTTCATTGTAAATAATGTTTTCCATGATGTGAGTTTCTTCCATCTGCCTGAAATTCAGCCGCGCGTTCCGTAATCCGATGTCAGAAAAATAATATTTTAGAGGAGTGTCGATATATTTTTTTCCTTTAATATCGTAACGATAACTGGCAGAAACAAGAAAAGAATCGCTTAGATATTCAAGATATTTTTTTACAGTTTCCTGACTAATTTTTTTCTTATTGCTTACAAAGGTATCCGCGATTTTTTTAGGATTTGTAAGCGAACCTATGCTTGATGAAACCAGGTTGATTAAGTCTTCAAGTTCTGAAGTGTTCTTGACTTTATTGCGTTCTATAATGTCGGTTATATAAGTTTCTGCAAAAATATTCTTTAAATATTCGGCTTTCTTTTCCGGCGATTTTAGAAGCACGACCGCAGGCAATCCGCCGTAAGTGATGTATTCCTTCCAGCCATCCTCAACTGAACCAGAATACACGCTCATAAATTCAGAAAACGAGAGCGGGCTTATATGAATTTCATCTCCACGACCGCGAAATTCAGTTATAATGTCTTTTGAAAGAAATTTTGCGTTGCTTCCAGTTACATAAACATCTGCATTTGGGATGTGGAGAAATCCGTTTAAGACATCCTCAAAATTTTCCAAAAGTTGAACTTCATCAAGAAAAATATAATACTGCTTTGAATCTATTAGTTTACTCTTTACGAAATTATATGCTTCTTCTGCATTCCTGTACTTTCTAAAAGCAAAATCATCAAACTGGATTTCTATAAAATGGGATTCATCAATTCCGTTTTGAGAAAGGTATTCCTTAAAAAGATTGAAGAGCAAAAATGATTTGCCGCAGCGACGGATTCCGGTAATCACTTTTACCATGTTGTTTTGCCTTGCGGAAATGAGCTTGTTTAAGTAAAAATCCCGCTTTATTATCATAAAAACATCCCACTTGATATTTTTGCATACAGATGCAAAAATATCAAGTGGGGGGGCAGGCGAGTCCTATTTTATAAGACAGAAACTTCAATGTTGTCTTCAAAGAATGTTTGTATAGCGCAAAAAAATGAGTCCTAAAATCGGATGTCCGTATTTGTTTGCCGCAAGATGAACTCCAGCATTTCGTTTTTATCAATTCTGCAAGGATTCTGCTGTCTGATGTATAAGATTTTTTATTGTTTTTTGTATGTTCTGAGGAATCGAATCCAAATCGGTTAAAATGGACTTTGTCTCCGGATTAATCTGAGAAAATATCGGCGATTTTGATTTTTCATCCTTTCCTGTAACCAGATATTCAACCGAAACATTCAGAGCCTGCGCGATTTTTACTGCAATGTCGGCAGGCGGAATCACCTGTCGTGCACTCAGGTAACAGTCAAGAGTTGGCTTTGGAATTCCGGTCGCAACGGCAAGCTCCTTGACCTTCATGTCCTGATAATCAAGCTCTTCCCTCAGATTTTCCCTAAAAGTTTTTGGCATAGTTTTATATTAATAACATTTCATAAATTATCTCTTGTTAATAATGATAAATCATAATATAATCAAAAATAATAATGAGATGTCATAAATAGTATTGAGTGATTCTCATTATTATTTTTGATTTTGGAGAATATTTTGCACCGATACGCCATTCTCTGTGGTTCAGCTCCAAGAGGATTCACGCAGAAAAAAATAAACGAAATGTACGATTTTCTCACAAGCAGTTCCGGCGGCGCATGGGCGGAAAAAGAAATTGTGTTTTTTCCGAACGGTGTGGACGATGCGATGCTGGCATTTGTGCTTGAGCGTCTAAAAGCGGATAAGGCTGAGCAAATTCTTCTATATATATGCACTTTAACACCAGTTGCGGATGAGGATAAATCTATCTGGCTTGGCGGATATGAAGTGAGGAGAAGTTTGATAGAGGCGTTCTGTTCGGATGTATGCGCTCAGGTGATTTATGACTGCGGAAGGAAATTGGAGAGAAATGAAAAAATTGAACTGGAAAAAGAGGTTTTTGAAAATAAAATAACTTCTCTTTCATTTGAGAGAGAGGGAGAGTGATATGAAACGCATAATAACATACGGAACTTTTGATTTATTACATTACGGGCACATAAATCTTCTGCGCAGGGCTAAGTCTCTGGGTGACTATCTTGTTGTGGGGCTTTCAACTGACGAATTCAACTGGAACTCAAAGCACAAGAAATGCTATTTCAGCTATGAAAAACGCAAACAGCTTTTAGAGGCAATCCGCTACGTTGATCTGGTTATTCCCGAAGAAAACTGGGAACAGAAGAAAAGCGATGTTGAACTTTATAAAATCGACACATTTGTTATCGGCGATGACTGGAAAGGCAAGTTTGATTTTCTTAAAGAACAGTGCGAGGTTGTTTATCTTGAGCGCACTCCTGAAATTTCCACAACGCAGATAAAGCGTGACTTGGAGAAGCTGTAATGGAAGACTTGAAAAATGTATGGAACGTTGAACTTGACATTCTTAAGAAATTCGACAGTTTCTGCAAAAAACACGGGCTTTCATATTTTGCGGATTCTGGAACTTTGCTTGGAGCTGTCCGTCATAAAGGTTTTATTCCGTGGGACGATGACTTGGACTTTGTGATGTTTAGAAAAGACTATGACAAGTTCATAAAGCTCGCGAAGAAAGAATTTAAGTATCCGTATTTTATTCAGACTGGATATAATGATGCTGGATATGTGGGCGGACTTTGCCATATAAGGAATTCTGAAACGAGCGCAATGTTAAAACGTAATTGGCCACATACAAAATATAATCAGGGAATATTTATAGATGTTTTTCCTTTGGACGGCGTAATTGAAAATAGGGTGTTCAAAAAAACACAGGATTTTTTAAAGAAATTTTTATTTTCGATTTTATGGAATAAATATTATCCAAAAACATGGAAAATGGATTTTTGGAAGAGAGTTTTTCTTATCCCATTAACTTTTTTTCCTCAAAAAATGCTTTTCAGCCTTTATGAGACGGTCTGCAAGATTGGAAACATTCTTCCGCACAGCAAAGTTTGTGAAATTTCGTACTTTGGAACAAATGCGGAGCGGAAAATCAGCGATTATGAGAAAACTGTTTTCTTGGAATTTGAAGACACAAAAGTTCCTGTTCCAGAGAGATTTCATGAGATTCTAGTTTCAATGTACGGAAGCGATTATATGACTCCGAAAAAAGTTTCGAGCGACCACGGCGAAACTTTCTTTGATGTGGGCAATTCATATAAAAAATATCTTTCGGGCGAGCTCGCCTTGCCGGAAACTTTTATAAAACAATAGAAGAGTTTATAGAAAGAATGTCAAAATCAATAAAACTGAATGCTTTCTATAAAAGTGTTCTAAGTGCGCTTAATATAATTTTTCCTCTTATAACCGCTCCTTATGTGGCTCGTATTCTTTCTGTGGACGGATTCACGGAATACAACAAGGCTATAAGCATTATCAGCTGGTTTACGCCTTTTGCTGTTTTCGGCGTTTACACTTACGGAATGAGGAGTGTAAGCCAGATTAAAAATGACAAGAAGAAAGTTTCCGCGCTTTTTACAAAGCTGTTCATATTTAATATTTTTACATCTGTGCTTGTGACGGCTGTATATGTGATTATGGTTTTGCTTGTTCCGTCGTTTTTGAAATACAGGAATATTTATCTGATTCTCGCAAGCCAGATATTTTTCGTCTGCTTTGCGACTGACTATGTGAATGAGGCTTTTGAAAGTTACGGCTTTATTCTTATAAAGACATTTCTGTGCCGTTTTTTATATGTCATAAGCGTTTTTCTTTTTGTGAGAAAAAACGATGACATTTTTATCTATATTCTTTTGGTGAACATTTCTTTGATACTGAATAATGTTTTTACATTTGCTTATGCAAAATCAAAGATAAGGTTTTCAAAAATATGCTTTAAGGATTTAACATCACTTTTTAAGCCGTTGTCGGTTGTGTTTTTGCTTGTTAATTCAAGCATGCTTTACACTATTTTTGACCGCTTTATGCTTGTGTGGTTTTCTGATGCCCTTAGCCTTACTTATTACAATGTTTCCCAAACGATTATTCTTGCAGTTGTGAATGTGACGACATCTGTTTTACTGGTGAGCATTCCTCGTCTTTCGTTTTATTGGGCGGACGGCAAAAAGAATGAATATTGTTTTTTGCTTGAAAAAAGCTCGTCTTCGTTTTTGGCATTGCACACTCCTTGTTGCATAGGAATGGCGGTTCTTTCCTTTGAGGTTTTCTATATTTACGCAGGCCAAAAATATTTGTCGGGCGCACTGTCTTTATGTTTATTTTCTGTGCGCTATTATTTTGGCGCGTTTGACATGATTCTTGCCAAGCAGGTTCTTCTTGCGACCGGCAACGAGAAAATTCTTACAAAAATTTACTATTTCGCAGGCATTTACAACATCTTGAGTAAAATTGTCCTTGTTCTGCTCAATAAACTTACGCCCGAGCTTTGCATTATAACAACGGCATCTTCTGACATTTTGGTTGTTGTTTTGCAGATTCTGTTTATAAGAAAACTCGGATTCAATTTTTCAATATTTTCAAAAAAGAATTTTAAATATCTGGCGACAAGCTTTATTTTTATTCCAATTGTGCTGGCAGTAAAGCATTTTATTTCCTTTGACGGCGCAGTCTCAATTCTGATTAGAAGCGTTGTGTCTGTAGTCTTGTGCGGTTTTTTGTATCTTTCGATGCTGATTTTTACAAAAGATGAATTCTTAAAAAATCTTGCTTTCTGGAAATCTAAAAAGCAAGCTAGTGGAGCAAAAAATGAATAAGAAAAATTTTCCTTTGCCTGTGAAAATTGTGCGGCGCGGCTTTATAACGATTTTTAATATTCTGGAGCTGCCGTTTTATTATCTTTTCGGACTTTTTCCGCGCAACAAAAATCTTTGGATTTTCTGCTCCTGGTTCGGACAGAGGTATTCCGACAACTCGCGTATGTTTTTTGAATATGTGAACAAGGATCACCCGGAGATAAAAACTGTCTGGCTTTCAAAGAACAAGGACATTGTGAATAATCTCCGTGCGGAAGGCAGAAACGCTTTTTCATCTTATTCTATTGCTGGATTTTTGTGTTCCTTGCGCGCGTCAAAAGTTTTTTCAACAACTGGCGGCGAGATGAGCCTTTTTTTCTCTAGAAATGTCGAGCATTACGCTTTGTGGCACGGAATGCCGCTTAAGAAAATCTTGAACGACGACACGAATTCAGGTGGCGAGTCAGCGAACTCCGCATTTAGAAGAAAGACCGCGCATATTCTAAGAAAACTTTTTCCGTGGAAATTTTTTTTGGAACAGAAAAAACTTTTCACAGTAGCAAACTCTGAATTTTTTGTTCCGTTCTTGAAAACTGCGTTCAATCTACTGGATGAGAAAATCCTTCGTACTGGCTCTCCGAGATGCGACGCTCTTTTTGCGCACAGAAAAGAACAGTTGCTCGAAAAAATCAGTGAGCAGTTTCCTGAAAACAGGATAATTCTTTATATGCCTACGTTCAGGACTGCGGAATGGACTGGCGAGGTTTTCAATCCTTTTGATGAAAAATACGGCTTTGACCTTGATGAATTTTTGGCGACGCTGGAGCGTCATAAAAGTGTGCTTGTTTACAAGCCACACTTTTATGACTTACGCTTTATAAAAACCGTAAGTCATAAAAGCTCAGCCTCGCGGTTCATCACGATAAATGATTCTGACTACGACGAGCTTTATAATTTTGCCGGTCAGGTTGATATGCTGATGACCGACTATTCAAGCATTTATTTTGATTTTATCGCGACAAAAAAGCCGGTTGTTCTTCTTCCTTTTGACTACGACTTTTACATCAAATACGCGCGCGGTCATTACTTCAATTATTTTGAGAATATGGAAGGCTCGAAGGCAAAAAACTGGCAGGAATTCTACAGAATTCTTGAAGAGAAAAGCTATTCGCCAGTAAGCGAGGAAACGCGGAAAAAGTTCGCGGAATACTTGGACGGAAAGTGCTGCGAAAGGTTGTGGAATAAAATCACGGAGTTTTCAAAATGAAAGTTTCAGTTGTGCTAACCACATATAACGGAAGTTCTGAAAATCCTATCTGGATTTCATATAAAACTATAGATAAGGAGGAAAACTGAAAAGACAATTGATTTTTGATAAAACAACGGTGTTTTCCTGTTGTTTTATATGTTCTTTGATATTTCTATTTTTGATTTGTGGTTTATCAAAACCCTAAAGACGGCTGAGGCAAACTCTTTATTTTTGCATAATTTTCTTACCGTTTTATCGTATTGAGGATATTTGTAAAAAATGTTATTTTTATTAAAAAGCAGTGCCTTTATGGGCTGAACTTTTTAATAGGAACTCTGCTATGGAAATTAAGCGTGATGTGTATCTGGACAGACTTGTTTCGTCTATGTGGAACGGGCAGGTAAAAGTCATAACTGGAATCAGAAGATGTGGAAAGTCTTATCTTTTGCACGTCCTGTTCAAGAATTATCTGCTTGAAAAAGGAGCAATGCCAGAGAATATCATCTCCATTGAGCTTGATTTGCTTCGCGACATACGATTTAGAAATCCGCTTGAGCTTTCCTCATTTGTTGTCAGCAGGATTAAGGATAAGGCAGAAAAATTTTATCTTTTTATTGATGAGATTCAGCTTTCGGATGAAGTTAAGAATCCTTACAATCCAGAAGGTAAAAAAATCACTTTTTATGATGTTCTGAATGATTTCCGTGAGTATCAAAATCTTGATGTTTACGTTACAGGCTCAAACTCAAAAATGCTTTCATCAGATATTCTTACAGAATTCCGCGGACGCAGCGATGAAATAAGGGTTCACCCGTTAAGCTTTGCAGAATTCTTGTCGGTGTATGACGGCGAAAAATCTGATGCGTTTGAGGAATACTGTTTTTACGGCGGGCTTCCTTTTGTGCTTTCCAAGAGTGATGAAGCGGGAAAAATGGAGTATCTTTCCACGCTTTTTTCTGAGGTTTACATAAAAGATATTGTTGAGCGTAAAAAAATTGAGCGCGAGGATGTGCTTTCCAAGATTCTGAATTTAATCTGCTCTTCTGTCGGCTCTCTTACAAATCCAAGAAAAATTGCTGACACACTCCGCTCAAAAGAGAAAACTGAAGTTTCGGACGTTACTGTTTCTTCATATATAAAGCACCTTGAGGATGCGTTCCTGATTTCTGAGGCGAAGCGTTATGATGTTCGCGGAAAGTCCTATTTTGATTTTCCAAGCAAATTCTACTGCGAGGATGTGGGCTTAAGAAATGCGAGAATTGGATTCAGGCAGCAGGAGATGACGCATATCATGGAAAATGTGGTTTATAACGAGCTTAAAATTCGCGGATTTCTTGTTGATGTGGGTGTTGTGTATTCAAGGGAGCTGAACCAGAATAAAAATTCTGTGCGTGTTCCGCGCGAAATTGACTTTGTGGCTTCAAAAGGCGGAAAGAAAGTCTATGTCCAGTCGGCTTTCGCGTTGCAGACCGAAGAGAAAACAGCGTCAGAACTCAAGCCCTTTTCGCTCACAGGAGATTCATTCCCGAAAATAATTGTGCGCGGCGACATAAGAAAACGCTGGTACGATGAAAACGGCATTCTGAACATCGGAATCACAGATTTTCTGCTGGACAAAAACTTGTTTTAGAAAGGCGAAATTCAAAAATAGAAATCAGATAAAATCAATTCTCTTTTCAGCTAGAACGAGATGGCTGGAACAAAAAAATTAAAAATCGAAATTCTCCCCCTTTGGCGAACAAGCGGCAGTTGCTCTTGTCTGTTGCATGGCTTTGCTTTGCTCAAATATCTTTACAACCAACGCTTTGGAAAATTTCTAAATAATATCGTCCATGTAAGAAAAAGTTATAAGTCATATTCAGGAAGAAAATAGAATGGAACTGATTTTTTATTTATTTTCTTTTTTAATGCTATATATTATTTGGACTCTTTTTAAGGATTATCTTCACCCGGCTTTTATTACAGTTGTTGTATGGTTTGTTATTATATTTTCATATAACTATTTGATAAGAAAAACAGGTATATGGGTTTCTCTGTCTGATGGATTTTATCTTGTAATAATTGCATATATTTTATCATTTTGTATTTTTTCTGGATTTTATTCATCAAGAAAGTTTTGTATAAACACAGTTGAAACAGTTTCTTTTGGACTGATGCAAAAATTTTTTTTGTATGCATCTATTTTATTTTTATTTATTTCAAATGTTTACTATATAAAACTAATTAAGCATGTTGGATTCAGTTTATTGAGAGAAGAAACAGAGTTTGGTTCTTCTCTTCCAATCTATGTAAAACTTTCTTCATATTTTCTGCAGCCAGGAATTATAGTTTTCTTTCTTGGAATTACAAATTCTTCTAATCTGAAAAAATATAAGATTCATCTTTTTGTTCTTGCAGTTATGATTTTAATTTCTTTTTTTACATCAATGAACAAAGGCGGATTTTTTCAGCTTGCTGTTTGTATATTTTATTTCTTAAAAGTAAGCAACAAATTAAACAAAAAAACTTTTATTGCATTGGTATTGATACTCTTAGGATTTGTTATTACTTTGCAGTTTCTTAGGTCTGGAAATGAAACATCTAAGTCAAATTTTTTTACAAGATTTTTATATGTTTATTTTTTATCTCCTGCACCGGCTTTTGATGCTGTAGTTACAGGCAACAAAAATTTATATTCAGAGTATTTTGGATGTTGGACTCTTTCATTTTTTTACAGATTCATTAACAAACTTGGTGTTTGCAATGTTCTTCCTAGCACACTTCTAAAAAGTGAGAAATGGATTGGTGTTCCGTATGCAACAAATGTTTACACAATGCCTGGATATTTTTATATCGATTTTGGAATTATAGGAATTATTATTTGCGCGTTTCTATATGGAAGCATATTCGGAAAATTATATTCAGGAATTAAATACAAAAATTCTATTGATAAAAAAATCTTTTATGCTCTTTATCTTTATTGTCTTGTATTTCAGTTTTTTGGAGATTGGTTTTTCGGCTTTTTTAGTGTTACTTTGCAAACTTTATTTTGGCTTTTTGTTCTTACGTATAAATTTAAAAGTTATGCATTGAGGTTCAGGTATGATTGATATTCTTTTGGCAACATATAATGGAGAAAAGTATATAGATACTCAAATTTCAAGCATTGTGAATCAATCTTATTCAGCCTGGAAACTGTATATTCATGATGATGGAAGTTCCGATTCAACAGTTGAAAAAATAAAGCTTTGGACTTCTCGCGATTCTCGGATTGCTTTTATTGATGATGGCATAACATTTCATAATCCTGGTATGCATTTTATGCATCTTTTGAAGTTTTCTAAATCTGAATTGGTTTGTTTTGCTGACCAAGATGATTTGTGGCTAGAATATAAGCTTCAGAGAATGTTTGAATCGTTTGATAGGCAGACAAAAAATCCATATTTGCTTGTTTCAAACTGTTATTTATGGAATACAGAAAATAAAACTATTATTCCAAAAGTGAATTTTAATCAGGCATATTCTCTTGAAGAATTTTTATTCTTAAATGGCGGTCTTCAAGGGTGCGCAATGATGTTTAATTCTGAGTTAAGAAATATTGCTCTTTCTAGAAATGTTGAAAATCTTTATATGCATGATTATTTGATTTCTTTAATTGCTTTTACATTCGGAAAAGTTAAGTATTTAAGTGAGAATTTGTTTTTATATCGGCAGTATGAAAATAATGTTTCAGTTCATATCGAAATTAACAAAAATCATTACAGAAAGCGAATATTGAGAAACCGCAAAATTCCTGTTGTTTTTGCTCCTGCATACAAAAATATTATGTCATTTTATCAGATTTTTAAAAACGAGATAGATGAACCTAAGAAAAAAGTTTTTAAGCGATATTTGGAATTAAAAGACAAAAATTTAATAGTACGTTTTTTTAAAGTATTTTTTTCGAAATTTTCATTAGGAAAAAATGGTCATAATAAACTAGTTCTAAAAATGATTCTGAGAAAATTTTGGAGTAAATCATGAATAATAAAATAGACGTTTCTGTAGTTATCCCTGTTTACAACGCAGAACAAACTATCGCCGAATGTGTTGATTCTGTTGTGAATGAAATGGTAGCGAATGGTCTGTCCTATGAAGTTATTTTGGTGGATGACGGAAGTACAGATATCTCACTTGTATTGTGCAGACAGTTTGCTGAGACAAATCCTTGTATAAAAGTAATTGCTCAGAAAAATTCAGGTCCTTCTGTTGCAAGAAACACAGGAATAAAAAATGCGAGCGGTGAATTCATTGCTTTAAATGATGCTGATGATAAATGGCTTTCTGGCAAAATGAAAATACAGATAGAAGAACTGCGTAAAAATACTGAAGTTGACTTAGTTTGTGCAAAATACGGCTCTTGTCGGCGGGCTGGAAAAAGAACAGATATTACATATAAAAAAGAGATGTTTCATAATTTTTTCAGCCCGCAGACAAGCGTCTTCCGCTTGTCTGCTCTTGTCTGCGGTTTTAATGAAAGTTTTAGCTATTCTGAAGATATGCGTTTTTTGTTGGATTTTATGCAGCACGGAAAATGTGTGTATCTTCCTTTTTTAGCGACAGTTCCTGTTTTTTCTAAATGTGTTTTTGGCGAGGCTGGACTTTCTTCGCATATATGGAAAATGGAAAGCGGAGAACTTAAAAATATCTTGTTCGCAAAAAAGATTCATAAAATAAACATTCTAGTGATGCTGATTGCGATGTTATGGTCGTTGTTAAAATTTTTTAGAAGAGCCGCAATTTCAGTTTTTATAAAAATCCGAAAAATCTTCAGGAGAAAATAAAATGGGTGAAAATACTAGAAAAGTCCTTTTCCTTTCCAACACTGCCAATTTTTCAAAGTTCAATCTGCCTTATATGCGCTGGTTCAAGGAGCAGGGCTGGCAGGTTGACTATGCTTCCGCAGGCGAGGAGGAGGTTAAGGACTGCGATAATCAGTACACGATAAGCATCGCGCGCTCTCCGTTTTCATTTAGGAATTTCAAGGCGTACAGGCAGCTTAAAAAGATTCTGGCGGAAAATCATTATGATATTCTGCACTGCCACACGCCTATGGGAGGAGTTCTAGGGCGGCTCGCGGCTAAGAAACTCTGGAAGCGGCACAAAATCAAGGTTATTTACACTGCGCACGGATTTCATTTTTACAAAGGTGCGCCGGTCTTGAATTGGCTTTTGTATTATCCAATGGAAAAATGGCTTTCGCACTGCACTGATGTGATTGTAACAATAAACGAGGAAGACTATGAGCGTGCAAAAAAATCATTCTAAAAAAATGTGTCATGCTGAAGCTGTTTCAGCATCTGTTTTAAAAGAGATTCCGAATCCAAGCGAGCAGAAAACTGCTCGAGTTCGGAATGACAAAAGTGTTGAGATTTTCAAGATTGACGGCGTTGGAGTGAACCTTTCAAGATTTCACCCTTGCACTTTTGAAGAAAAAAATACGTTGAGGGCGGATCTTGGATATTCTGAAAAGGATTATATCATCACGGTTGTTGCGGAACTGAACAAAAATAAGAACCAGATTATGCTTGTGAAGTCCGTTCCAGAGCTTGCAAAAATTATTCCGAATCTGAAAATTCTACTGATAGGAAAAGAGACTCTTCCGATTGTACGCGAATTTGTTCAAAAGGAAAAACTTGAAAAATACGTGGAATTCTTAGGCTACAGGCGCGATGTCGAAAAACTCACGATGATGAGTGATGTGGCGTTTTCCGCAAGTCTTCGGGAAGGTCTTCCTGTGAACATTATAGAGGCAATGGCGTGTGGTCTGCCAGTTGTTGTAAGCGACAACCGCGGACACCGTTCGCTGATAAAGGACAAGGAAACAGGCTTTATTTTCAGCCCGAAATCAGAAAAGAAAATGACAGATGCGATTATTCTTCTATATAAAAATCCTTTGCTGCGTGAGGAAATGGGCAGGCGGAATGTTGAGGAAGCGAAGAGATATTCGGTTGATATTGCAGTGGAGAAAATGGCAGAAATATACAACGAGGTCATTTCTGAAAATGTCGGGGGGGGGACAACTGTAGAGTAGTTTTGCAGTTCTGCTTGCCTTCATTCTTGAATGTGGAGGCTGCGTGATGAAAAAACATGCTCAGGTTTTCATGATGGACGGAGTGGGAATAAACCTTGAAAAATTCAAGGCTGTTTCTCCTAAAGAGAAACTTGCGCTCCTCTCAAAATACAAATACGATTCCAGCGATTTCATAATCCTTTACATTGCGGAGTTTATTCCGCGGAAAGACCACGAGTTTTTCATAAAAAACATTCCGGAGCTGAAAAAGCGGATTCCGAATCTGAAAGTCATAATGCCAGGACGAGGCGTTCAGCTGAAGGAAATGAAAATTCTTGCCGTGAATCTTGAGGTTGATGACATTATTTGGTTTCCCGGCTACAGAAAGGACATAAATCTGCTGTGTGCGATTTCCGACCTTTACGTTACGACAAGCCGGCAGGAAGGTCTTCCAATCAGCGTGATTGAGGCGATGGCGAGTGGTCTTCCGATTGTGGCAAGCAGTATCCGCGGTCAGACCGATGCCGTTTTGCCCGGACGGAACGGAGAACTTTATCAGCTGGATAACAACTCTGACTTTATGGAAAAGATTCTGGAACTTTACAAAAATCCCATGCTTAGGGCGGAAATGCGAAAGAACAATATAGAAGATTCTAGAAAATATTCGGTTGATATTGCCGTAAAGAAGATGGCGGAGATTTACGGGGAGTGCGTGAGATAATTCTTTAAATTTAATATCGATTTTACTATCAATTTTATCTTGACTTATAAATAATTTAATATTATTTTGCAACAAAATAATTATAATTCGTAAAAAATAGGAGACTTTCTATGTTTATGGAAATAAAAAATTTAGATTTCTATAATTCATACAATGGTCGTTTTTTAACTAGTTGCCAAATAAAAATCATAAAAGATCCTCAAAAAAACACTGTTGTTGAAATTATTCAGCATCCTATAGCCAAGGTCACTACAATAACCAATACAATTGATTCGTTGGCCAAACATGAAATTAAAGAGTTTAGCGTCAAGAATGAAATTTGCAATAAGATAAAAAATGCTTCGTTTTCTAGCGTGTCGAATTTAATTATAAATTTATTTGATTTTAATATGAAAGTGTTTCTTTGTAATTTACTAAAGCAGTTTTTTTCATTTTTTGTTTCAAGTTTGCACAATAAAAAAAATATAATTTGGGTTGAATATTATCCAGCAGGAGTCTATTTCTTTGAAGAAGACAGATATGCGATAGTTTCTTTTGATAAAAATTATAATAATCCTCAATGGGAGCATTTATCGTTAGAAGATTTGTCTAAAAGAACTGGTTATGATAAATCAAATTTCGCTCTTTCTGCTTGACTATGAGAATTGAACTGTATAATTCTTTCAAGTTTGTGAGAAAAAAAATGGACAGTCTTTCTGTTGTTTTTTTTGCATTGACAATTTAATTACGTGTAGAAAATTATCTGGAGAATCAAATAAATTCTGGAAATGAAACTTTTGACTAGAATACATATCTGAAGAGAGGCATAAAATGGAGAATAGAATATATTATGGGGAATATTCCTTAAAACATTGGATTGAAATGTTGTTAAAAAAGAAAATAACTTTGCCTGAATATCAGCGAAGTTATTTGTGGGATGAAAAAGCTGTTAAAAGATTTATTAAATCATTAGAGGATAAACAATTTATTCCTCCAGTAACTATTGCTCATTATAAAATTGAGAATGATGATAACGAAACTAATCTTATATTGGATGGACAGCAGAGACTCACTTCTTTGTTACTTGCTGCAATAGATTCTTTTCCAGATAGAAATAAATTTGAAAAAGCAGAAGATATAACAAAAAGTGAAGATGACAGTATGGATAATGATAATTCTGATAAAACTACACCTATTAAGTGGACATTTAATCAGCTGCTTGAATTAGGAAATAATATAGAAAGTATTAAAAACAAAGCAAAAGATTCTGATAAGTATAACTCATTAAAAATTAAAGATAAGATTGATAATGAATTCTTGGAAAATACTTTTTTAGGCTTTTCTTACATAGTTCCTGATTCTGATAAAAAAGACGAAGTCCAGAAGTCTTTTTCAAAAACTTTTAGAGAGATAAATTATTTTGGAAAGTCTTTGTCTGCCCAAGAAAGTCGACGTTCATTGTACTTTATGAATGATAAATATAAAGATTTTTTAGATGGCAAGATAGATAATGAAGATGTATTGTGTTCTCTGACTATTACTGAAAATATGCAATCCACTAAAATTGACTTTATACGTTATCTTTCAATTCTATCACAATATAAAGCTCAATGTTCTGCCTGGAATGTTCTGAAATACTATTCATCTTATGCATCACGAGAAGCTTTCTATGTTGATTATGTTTCATTTATTGTTAATCTTGAACAGGAAAGTCATGAAGATAAATTTAATAATTTTGATATGGAAAAAATATTTCCAAATGAATGTTGGAAAGAACGATTTAAAACTCTAAAAGCAACAACTGCTGAATTAAAGAGTAAAATAGATTTATCGAAAGGTAAAAGCAAGAGTAGTTTTGATTCATGGATAGACGCAGATTATTATCTTTTTGGCTTGATTTATTATGTTCTTTTTGAAAACTTAAGAATTAAGCTAAGCAATTCATTGATTAATGAATTACAAACTGCTATAGATGAAAAAAGAAAGGATAATTCATATTCAAGAAGCCCAAATAGATTAGGAAATCTTAGAGCTCGCTTAAATGATTCTATTCAAATATATAAAAATTATACGGAATAGCAGGCTATGAAATGTGGAAAACATACAAAGTTTATACTTACTCCTGTTTCTGAAATACTAAAAGATTGTGTAAACGCAACAAAAGGTCTAAGTATGGGAGTTGAAACATATCCTCTTTGTGATTACATAATGCAAACAACATTTCTAAAAATGACAGGTGCTAGTGAACAGAAATTGAAATGTATTTTATGGGAAATTGCTACAAATGATTTTGAGTTTCGATATGATTTTTTAAAACCTCAAACAAGTTATGGAGAATATTCTCGACTAGAGGATAAAAATAAAGTATTTAGAGATTTGAAAAAGCAAGTAAAAAAAATGACTCCCGACCTGGATTGTTTTAAGAAAATTTATGATGATGATACTAAAACTGAAATTCAGAAAAAGGCAAGCCAAGATTTAATAGATTTGCTTGAGCACTCTGTTTTAGCTATATGGCAAGTAAAGCAATTTAATAATTTTAAAAAACATTCAAAAAAAATATTGGAAAATCATTTTTGCAATGTCTCAAAGGATGGAACTAATGTTTCGTTGATGGAAGAGGTCATAAATTATGATAAGATTATATGGAAACATAGAAACCGTTGTGCTCATAATTTAAAATCATATCAAGAAAATCTTCCAGATTTATCAAATTTAGTAAAAAAGGAATATGATTATGAGAACTATTTTTTTAGATTTTCAATTTTAGTTTTGATGGATGAAATTTTTATGAAGATTTACAAAGAGTATTTGAATTTACTTGAGATGAATATTTTATAAAGTAAATTTATGACAAACTTTTAATAATAAGTTAATTATAAACATGAGTTTGGATTTCGCATAAACTATAGAATTTTTTTATTGACGATTTTCAGTTTAAAAGAGATGATAAAAAAATGCTTCAAAAATATAACAGACAAAGTAAAAACATTATTTTGTCAATTTTAGATAAATGGAGTAAGCTAAGCCCTTTGTCCAGACATTTTGTCTGAAAAATAACGAATTTTATGCAGCCATCTTGTTGATGATTGCCGAAGGAAAACTTCCTTCCCTGTATACTTCGTCAGGAGTCTTGTAATCCAAGCCCTGATGAATTCTTTCATTGTTGAAGAACCTCACGAATTCTCCAAGCAGTTTTCGGAGTTCTTCTTCGGATCTGTAATCCCGGAGAAAAATCCATTCATATTTCAAAGTACGCCAGGTTCGCTCTACAAAGATGTTGTCCTTGCATCTTCCGATTCCGTCCATGCTGATTTCAACATTGTAGGATTTCAGAAGCCCGATGAACTCTCCGCTGGTATACTGGGAACCGCAGTCCGTGTTGAATACTGCCGGAACCCCGTATTTCTCAAAGGCTTCCCTCACGCATTCCAGGCAGAAATCTGTCCTCATGCTGTCCGAGAGCCGCCAGCTCAGAATCTTCCGGCTGTACAAATCAATCACGGCCGTAAAATACATCATGCCCCATGGAGTCTTGATGTAAGTGATGTCTGTCGCCATTACCTGGTTCGGGAACGCGATGAACTTGTTCCGCAAGAGGTACGGGAACTTTCCGTATGGCGCTTTTCCGCTTCTTGTGGTCTTGAAGACAGGCTTCTGGCCTTTGATTCCAAGTTCCTTGTACAGGTTGCGGATAAACTTTTCTCCAGCCCAGTCGTACCCGAGTCTTTTCAGATGCTTTGACATCTTTTTGTAACCATAGGTACTGTGAGTTGACCACTCATTGATTACAATTTTTGCACGATTGAGCCTTGTTTTGTTTTCCCCAGCCTTCTTTTTCTGTCGTTCTGCTTCAAATCTGCGGCGCTCATAGTAAGTTGCCCGTGGAAGTTTCAGTATCCGGCACTGTTCAAGTACAGACAGCCCGACTCCATTTTTGTCATGCATATCTTTTTGAACAAGCTGCCATGATGCTAGTCCAGATGAAGCTTTTTTTTTAGCAAGTCAACCTCGAGCTGTTTCTTTCCTAATGAGGCGAGCATTTCATCCTGCTTTGCCCGTAGCCTTTCATTCTCTTCACGGAGGGCTTTCTGTTCGTCTGTCTCAAGTTTTTCTTCCAGAAACTGCTCCATCCATTCAGACAGTGTGCTTGGTGCAATGCTGTACTTTGCAGCGACCTCCGCCTCTTTAGCTCTCTTTTTAAGAGCCTCTTTTGCGACTTCGAGTTTGAACTTGTCTGAAAAATCCTTTCTTTTTCTTCCCATGAATTTGTCCTACCTTGACCTTAGCACAAATTCGTTGTTTTTTCTCCTCCGTGTCTAAATCTGAGGCTTATTATAGAGGTAAAGATTGATAAAATATGACAGATTAAGAATTTACAGAGATGATTTGAATAGGGCGATTTTTGAAATTGATGGCTCAAAAACTTATTATATGAGTTCTTCATATAATAAGTTTATTATAATCAATGCTGACTATTTTGATAAACAGTGGAAAAAGAGTGAATTTGATATTCAAAAAGTTCTTGCAAATATTGAGGATAAGCACAATGATATAAAATATAAACGAGCTGAAATTGGATTCCAATCAGGCAGGGATAATCCTGTTCCGATTGTAAATGTTCAAATAATGATGGAAGATGAAATAAATATTATTCCAACTCTTGAAAACGGTTTAACAAGAACAAATTACTTATTAGCAAACAATGTTAAATATTTAGTTTTTGGAATAGATTCTAATGAATTTCTAAATGATACAGAATTCTATTTTCTTATTAAAAACAGCGACATAAAATAATTTTACTTTCGTTAAACTTATGACAAAATTCTTTTGAATTTTATTTTGAAGCTGATAAATGATATGATTTAATTGATAAGATGTAATAGGGAAAAATAAAAATATGTCATTAAAAAGAATTCCATTATGTATAAAGAATTTTATAAAAGTAACAAAAAAGAAGCATTTAGCTTTATTCGCATTTGATAGGATTTTAAAAGAAATTGAGTTTAATGATATATCAAAAAATTTTCCGAAAGACTATTTTTTTCGTGATTATGAACCTTTGTTTAAAGTTAAAAAGATTATAAGCAATAATCGTATTTGTTTTCTTACAAATAGACAAAAAGAAGATTTTTACGCATCCAAAATCTTGAAAAAACTTTTTGAAGAAAAAGAAATAGGACATTTTCAAATTCCTTTTTCTAAATTCTCGGGACTGACAAACTCTAAAGCAGACGGATTGACATCTTTTGAAAATTTCAAGATAGAACAATACGAGCAGTTTTTGGTTGATGGAAAAAATAATTATAAGGACTATTCTAGTATTCGATATGTTGTTTTTAACAGAGCCGCTAATGAAGGTGGGCAACCTATAAAAAGAGCATCAATATTGACTTGGTCAAATAAAATTTTTGCAGATAATTCTGATAGAAGTCATAGGTTTTCTCTTTTATGCAAGTTGGATGAAATAAATGGTTTCAATGATTCTGCAGAGTTTTCTGTAGCTGAACATTCAATAAATGAATTATATAAAAATATTTTTTTATCAAATTATTATGGATTCATAGTAAACTCTAAAACAGCATTGGATATTGTAAAAGAATATTCATATATAAAAGATTCATGTTGTCTTTCTTGTAAAGATCCAGTTTCTTCAGATGATGTATATATAATGGTGTTTCATAAAAATACTTTTAAAAATGAACAAAAAGTAATAAATATATTTTTAGAAAAAGAACATTCCATTTATCTGAATGATTTACTTAAAAAATATTGCAAAGCCCTTGAATGCCTATTTTGAAGGTCGTGGCGGGCAGAATTATTCAGTTGCTGTGTTTGACTACGGTGAATCATTCTGCATGGAAATCCCTTTCATAGTTCTTTTTGAAAGCAGAATGTACAAGTTTGATAATTGTTGTGATTAGGGAATAAAGTGCTCGTCAAAACAGATATGTTAGTTTCAGTTGGAATTGTTATAAGCATTTTTACATAGGCATTGCTGGAACAAGTAGCTCTTCTGAAAAATAATGTTCAGTGTAAAATTCATAAAGTTCTATCTTCTTTTTTATAAATGTGTTATATTTGTAGTAAATCTACAAAAAAAGGTGTTTTATGCTATTAAAATTCAGTTTAAGTAACTTTTTCTCGATAAAAGATGAAATTACTGTCGATTTTAGAACTGAAAATATTTCAACTAAAAGTGCAAAGGAACTTTCAGATAATATATTTATTTGCAATGGAAAAAAATATTTAAAAACTATCGGAATTTTCGGTCCAAACGCCTCTGGAAAATCCAGCATAATAAAAGCTCTTGCGTTTTGCTATCAAACAATCCTTTATTCTCATCTTAATAATAATGGTGCGGTTTTTAATTTTATGCCGTTTAAGTTTGACGGTTATCATGAAAAGTCAAGCAGTTTTTCTATCAGCTTTATTCAGAATGAAGTTGAGTATGAGTATTCATTCTCTCTTACTCGTGAAGAAATTGTTTCAGAAAGTTTGTATTATTATCCTGGAAAGCGAAAGGCAAAGATATTCACAAGAAATGAACAGGTTGGAAAAAGGAAAGATGAAATTTATAGTTTTGCCGAGGGTTACCTTATAAAACCGTTTGATGTTGCAAATAGCACTAGCCGTAATACTCTTTTTATAAGCCGGGCAAGTCAAATGGATAGGGAACTTGCAAAAGTGATTTATAATTTCTTTTTGAAGAATTCATTTATTGGTGTTCCAAAGATTAGTACAAATTATGCAGTTTCATTATTCAAGGAAAACAAGCAACTTTTATTAAAAGCCTTGCAGATGGCAGACAGCGACATCGTTGATATTTCCGTAAGGCAAGAAAAAATTAACGTTCCTATTCCGCCTGCGTATCTTCAGATTGGAACGGCGGCAATACCTAGCATTCCTGCTATGCAGCATGAAACGATAGTTAGATTTTTGACTGTACATAAAAAAAACAACAGTATTCATTTTGATCTTTTCTCAGAAGAATCAGACGGAACAATTCAGATTTTCTCGCTTCTTCTTGTTCTTCTTGATGTGTGCAAAAATGGAAAAAGCCTTATTGTAGATGAGTTTGATCAGAGCTTGCATAGTGAACTTGCGGAATTTATTGTCAATATGGTTCATGCCTCAAAAAATGCTCAACTTCTTTTTACAAGTCATAATACAAATCTAATCGATGTTAAAAAATTTAGGCGAGATCAGATTTGTTTTACAAATAAAAAGGAGGATGCATCAACTGATTTTTACTCGCTTTATGATTTTAAGGATTTCCGTGAAAATATGGATGCTGAAAAAGGATATTTGCAGGGGCGTTTCGATGCTGTTCCATATACAACTTCTTCTATTGATTCTATAAAGAAATTGTTTAGGGAATGATATGAAAAAAGAAAAATCACGTGGTTCTAGAAGAATGAAACAGGTAATCCTTGTTTTATGTGAAGGTGAAACGGAAGAATGTTATGTTGATATGCTCAGACAAAAATATCGATTGCCTATAAAAGTTATTTCAAAAATCGTAGGACAAAAGATAAATCAACGCCTTATTGATAGGCATAAAAAGGAACTTAGAATAAATGCTGCAGATAAAATTCAATGTTATCTTATGTATGATGCGGATGTAAAAAAAGTTGTTGATACAATAAAGCAATGTGACGCAACAAGTCTTTTAAGTAATCCTTGCATTGAAATCTGGTTTCTTGCACATATTGAGAAAATTAACAGCCAAATAATAGATGTAAATAAATGTCTTCAGAAATTGCAAATGCATTCAGAATGGAATACCTATATAAAAGGTTCTTTGTCATTGATACAGCAGGAAGTTCTTTGGAAAAATAGAAATGTTGCCAAAGATAATATCGTTTCCAATACAGAATCAGGAAAAGCGTTTTCAAACCTTTCTGTTTTTATTGACGAGTTAAATAAACAACAAGATTAGTAAACTCCTCCGATAAAACCAAAATCATATATCCCGCGCTTCCTCATACATCGCAAGGACATTCTCCCTCCAGGCATCAACTAATTTTTGCGGCGCAAGTGGAGTGACATACATTCCTTTTTCCAGAATCCAGTTCAGGACGGGGTAGTATTGGTTGCTTGTAAAAGTCATTATTGCTGTTCCGTCGCTCTGTTCCTCGAATTTCTGGTCGTCCGCCCATTTGTACATTCGGATGTAGTCGGTTTTTTCCTTGCGGATTTTCAGTTTGAAACTGTAGTTTTCTTTTCCGATGAATTTTCCGAAGCTGCCTTTGCTGTGCTTTTCAAATTCAAAGTCCGGCGGAAGAGTAAAAGTTTTGTCCAAAATTTTTGGATTCGTGATTGCAGGAAGATTATAGAGCCGAGTTTCCTTGTAGAATTTATTGTAGCAGTACAAGCTCCACATTCCCTGAAAGTAGACAAGCTGCCAAGGCTCGACGGTAACTTCATAACGCCTTCCGTTTTTATAATAGTCAAACTGGATGAGGCGGTTTTTCATCATGGCTTCTTCGATTATATTCCACAGATTGTCTTCAATTTTGAACGCGTTCATTTCAAGGAACACAATCAGTTTTTCAAGTTTTGCCACGTTCAGTTTTTCGTTTCCGTCAATCTCGTTTTCAAGGCTCTTGTAGACTTCAATTGCCTGGTTGTAGATGTGCGTATTCTTTTACACAATCAAGGATAATTGTGCAGAACTGATTCATAGGTCCAATTTCTAGTAGATTGCTAACCGAGTTTGCTATGCAAACATCACCGTGTCAAGCACTTTCCTTAGTGTACACTAAGGAAAAACAGAACTTATTCTTCCTCTTTCCCGACCATCTCCGCTTCTATTTCCTGTGCCACCGCTGCGCTGAAAATGCGGATTGTGCATTCTTCGTTTTCTTGTGGGCTGGGCGTGTGGAAATTTGGGGCGCTTAAAAAGTTCACGCTTCCGTACCAGAGAATTTTTTCGTCGATTATTGCAGTTTTTTGGGAAAGCTCATTCCGTTTTTCAACTTTTGCGCCTGCGTTTTCCAGCTGGAGAATCATGGCGTCCTGTTTTTTCCGGTTTTCTGCGGTTGCCGCGCGCTTTGTAAAAACAAGAACCCTTGCTCCGTCTGGAATATTTTTTAAAGCAAAATGAATGAAATTCTGCGTCTGCGTTTTTGTAAGATACGGCAAAAACAGTGTGACAGATTTTTTTGCGCAAGCGAGGTCATTTTCAAAATCTGTTTTATATTCGGCAAAAGAATATATTTTTGAACGCGCATTTTGCTGTTGACCAGCGCTTTTTTCATCATCTACTTTTACAGAATAGCCAAGCTGTCTGTAGCCTTTCAGTCTGTTCTGATACATCCTGTCAAAGACCGGAATTCTAAAATCCACGTAATCATAAATCTGAACCTCGTTTTTGCCTGCGAAATTTCTGTGAAGCCGTCCGCAGTATTGTGCAAGAGTTCCCTTCCAGCTGAACGGAAAAACAAGCATCAAAGTGTCTAGCCGCGGCTGGTCAAAACCTTCTCCTGCATATTTCCCTGTGGCAAGGACAATAAGGCTTTCTTCCTTTGGGATTGAATTGAGTTTTTCAAGCTGCGTTTTCTTCTGTTTTGAAGTTCCGCGTCCTGTAATCAGAATCACATTTTTTGCGGAATTTTTAAGGCGCTTTTCTAATGTTTCAAGATGTTCAATCCTGTCAGACAAGACCAGCGGAGTGCGTCCGTTTTTTACCGCATTTTTTACGTCTTCTGCAATCAGTTCGTTTCGAGCCTCGTTCTTTATAAGTTCTGCATAGTAGTTGTTGATTGAACGGTTTTTGTCTGTCGTGTTTGAGTCGGGGTTAAAATGAAAATTTGAAAATCGGGGAATAAAATAATGGTCGAAATTCTGCATTTTGTTCATCTGTTTTGAGCTTGTAGAAAACAAAATTTTTCCGCATTGATAAAAAATTATTTTCTGATGACCGTCGCGCCTTATTGGAGTTGCTGTCAAGCCGTAAACGTATTTTGCGCAAAAGCTAGAGACAAGATTTTCTGTGCTGAAAGCGGAAACGTGATGACATTCATCTATTATAACCATTCCGTATTTGTGAGTTCGCGGCTTTATTCTGTCAGAATTGTTTTCTGTCAGGGATTTTATTATTGCAATATCGACGATTCCTGTGGACTTGTCCTTTCTTGATGCGATTGTTCCGGGGTCGAAGTCTAAAAAAGTTTTGACGGATTTTTTCCATTGTTCTAAAAGTGCGTGGGTTTGAACAAGAATAAGAGTGTTTGTTTTCCGCCTGGCAATAAGGGCTGCCGCGGTGACTGTTTTTCCGAATCCTGTTCCTGCAGATAAAATCCCTGTGTCGTTTTTGAGCATTTCGGTTAAAGCCAGTTTCTGTTCATCGTAAAGCTCTGCCTTAAATGCCAAGTCGATTTTTGTTCCGCCCTCTCTTTTGTCCGCAATTTCGTATCCGGCATTTGCGGACTTTAAGGTTTCAAGCGTTTCGTCCAAAAGTCCGCGCGGCAAAAGCAGGCACTTCTCGTTTCCTTTGGAACAGTCGATGAACCTTGGAATATTATACAGCGGCAAATGAAGGCGAAGATTTTTATAGTATTCGGGATTTAGAAAAACCGCCGTCCGCCGTAAGATATACAGTGCTTTTTCGGAGATTCCGGCTTTTTGAATTTCAATGCGGTTTGTAAGGGTGATTTTTACCTTTTGCGAAAAATCTGATGAGTTAAGTTCTTCATTTTCTGTGTCTTTGCTTTTAAATGAATTAGAAAGTGGTTTTTTATTTTCAAATGGATTTTCTTCGTTGCAAAGCGGAATTGAGAATCCCAATTTTTTTTGAATCTGCTCTGAAATTTCAATTATTTCTTTTTCTGACAGTTTCTGGACCGAACTTAAATATTTCCACTGGTCGTCATAAGGCAAAAAATATTCATCGGTAAAAACAGAATGTTTTTCTTTAACGGCCCGGCCTTGAAGCGGAAGCGCAATAAGATTTCCGTAGCCGCCATTTGGAATTTCATCCTGGTTCGGGAACATCCGGTCAAAACTTTCAAAAGAAATCGAATGATTTTTCAGCATTGACGCTTGAAGAATCAAAGAGCCGAATTGTCTTGCCGTTTTAGCTTTTATTTTTTCGCTGAAGAAAATCCACAGATGAGCGCCGTTTCCAGAACGCGAAATTTCAACGGAATGAAAAATTGAATATTCACCGCAGGTTTTGAAGACTGCCCGAACATCGTTTTTCCATTTCTCAGAATTGCTGTTGTCATTAGCTGCATCGTCAGATTTTTCTGTATTCTCAAAGTTTTTTTTGTGCGAGTCAAAGTCGAACGCAAGAAAGTTGCAGCAGTTGTCCAAAAGAAGCGGATAAATTCCAATCACGTCGCGGCAGTATAAATCTTTTCCGGCAAGATGATTGTAAATTCTTGAATCGGACAGGCTTTCCGGAAACTTAAAGGGGCAGGCGGCGCACGAATATTTTTTCAAGTCGCATTTTCCCGAAAGCCATTTGTTTTTGCATACCGGCGAATATCCGCTTTTATTTGATTTTTCGTTGTGCCAGCGCAGGGCAAAAACATCAGTCCGCCCTGAAAAAAGTGATTTAAAAAGCGCGATTTTTTCTTCCGGGGAACTAAAACGGTTTATGGCATTGGTGTATGCAGAAATTTCCGCAGCAGGAACTTCCGCATTCATGGCTTTAGGATTTTCTAACAGATTTTCTTGTTTGTTGTTCTGTCCAAAAGCTTCCGCCTGATAGATTTTTTTCTGAATAAAATCACCAGCTTCCCGATTCGTTTCTGAAAAACCGAAAATCAGCTCCACAAGCTCATCTTTTGAAAGCGAAAGAAGAAAATCCCTTTTTGTCATAATTTTTATTCGGTTTATTGTATGTTAAAAATAACAAAGTTTGAAGCGGGGAAGAGTGGGGGCACTTAAAAATCCCATAAAAAATAAAGTAACTATATTTCAAAATTTAGTTACTTTATTTTAAAATATAGTTACTATATTTATCTGACAGACTGGGTATGTTTATCGGTAAGTTCTCTGTTTGTAGCTGCATAAAAATTATTCAGCTTGCTTTGTTTTACAGGCTAAAATCATGCTATACTATAATAGAAAAATCTAAGCATATAAAAAGAAAACAAACATTCTGGAGTAAAATTTTGACAAGCGATCAGATGATAAATAAAGTCCAAAGTTTTTCTTGACCCGCTGTTTCTTGAGATTGCCGATGAGGAACACTCAAAGACAGAGCAAAGGTATCAGGGCTTCGGAAACATCAACGGAATAGCCGTAGTCACGGTGTTTTATACGGAACGGTGTTCAGACGGAAAGGAACGGCACCGCTTGATTTCAGCAAGAGGACTTGATCCGCAGGAAAAGAAAGCGTATGACGAATTTATCAAATCTTACACAGGAACAAATTGACGAGCTGAAAAATCTCGGAAATGCCCCTGTTGACTATTCTGACATTCCAAAGACAACTGATTTCTCAAAAGCTAAATTCAAATACTATAAGATTGAGCCTATAAAACAGACAGTCACAATGAGGCTTGACGCGGATTTGGTTGCAGTTCTAAAGAGTTTCGGAAAAGGCTATCAGTCAAAGACAAATGAAATTCTTCGTTCCGTTGTGATGGAACACAAAATGCCTGTGCTGGATTTTACTGACTAAAAAATCCGCCGGGGAGGGGGCGGACTTGCAGAAGGATCTATATTAACCGTAAACGGGGCAATTTTCATCAAGTAATTTTTGCAAAAGTGGATTATTAGCCTTTGCCTTTACATCCAATTTTGAAATAAGTTCACCGTCAGAAACTGGCTCACCCCTACCCTTCTTTTCCCAAGCTTGGTTTGTAGAAGCGGAAGAAGTTGTTTTAAAAACAGTATCCCTATTATTAGCTAAACTGAAATTAGAACTAGATGCACCATAAACTCTTTTTGTTGCATTTCCAACTTCAATATTTTTCAATAAAGTTTTATCAACACCTGAAAAATCAAGAGTATTAGCAGTATAAATACCTTCATAAGAACCTTCCTTTAAACCTCTTACTATAACTTTTGCACCCACTGCAGTTATTTCGGATTTAGGACCAACAACAGCAAAATCTATTATACCAGCATCTCCGCCTAGTATAAGCTTCAAACCAGAAACATCACCAGAGAAACGAACATTAGAAGGAGTCAAATCTGTATCTACATCGGAGGTTACATTTCCAGAAATATTAACATTTTGAATTTCATTTGTTAATTTTTCAGCCATTAAAAGAGCGGTATTGATGTCAATACCATAAGCATTCTTATTATAATTACCATTTTTATCATACATATAACCGCCATTCAAAGCATCCTTAGCGTTAAAAGGAGCAGATGAAGATTTTACCAAAATTTTATCACTCGCACCGTTCCTGTAGTAATTTTCAAAAATTTTGTCTACACCAGTACCATAAAAATTTTCAGTATCGTTCAAGAAAACAAATTTAAAATTCAAGATTGGAAGATCTGAATCCTTTGTTAATCTTGACATCAATGAATTATCGGATAATCCATTCATTGTTTCAGTATACACATATCCAGTTAGAGTTGCGGAATTAACATCATCAGATGTTATTTTTACATTTGGATTTTCAAGGATTATACCACCCTTGTACGCTTCAGTCATACTATGTTCGTTACCAAAGGTAACCTTTACATTATTAACATTTTGCCAAATTTAAATGCCTGTTGAACAAGACTTCCACTTTCACCGTTGTATATAGGTTTTGTAATAAATTCAACATCAGCAATTTTTATTGTTTCAGTCAAATTTTCATCAGTAATTATGTTTTCTGATTTGGAAATTCCCTTCTTTGATGCATATTCACTTCTGCTTTCAATTTCATCGGTTGTATTTGCAAATGATTTGTTTGAAAAATCAAGTGTGTAATTTACATCAGTGTCCGTAAAAGACAAGTTTTCACCCAATATTTTTTTTGCATACACAAGTTTTGCGGCATCTACAGTTCCGTCAGTCGCCTTGAAGATATATTTTTTTGTCGGATTTAGTTTGCTCATGTCGGTGTCGCTGTCAATTTCAGTTACGCCTTCAGAATCATCAGGAGTGTCGGGTTTAGGCTCGGCAGGCTCTGTTTTTCCTGAATCATCACCGTTGTCGTCTGTGCTGTCATCGTTGTCGGAATTGTCCGGTGCAGGTTCGGCTGGAGCTACAATTGTGTCGCTTGAGTCGGATGAACTTCCGCCTGAGCCTGAGTCCATGCAGCATGGAAAAAGCAGAATAAGCGCGAAGAGCGCGGCGGTGAGTCTTGCGGTGTTCTTTTTGCTGGTTGCCTGTTTCATGATTTTCTCCTGTGAATAAGTTGATAAGGAAATGCATTGTTTTATAGAGTTATTTCTGTTTACTATAAAGTAATTTTATTACTCTATCAAGTAATTATTATTCTGTATAGAGAATCGTTTTATGCTCTAAAGAATAATATCATTTTTGCATGACAAACGAGGAAATTCACAGATATGTAATCGAGAAGATAAGGCTTGCGCGCATTTCAAAGGGACTTTCGCAGCTGGAAGTCTGCACGCGCGGAAATTTCTCGCAGAGTTTTTACACGCACGTGGAGTCCGGCAGAAACCAGCCGTCGCTCATGACCATAATCAGAATCGCAGAGGTTCTTGAGACGAATCCGCGTGAATTCTTCCCCGAGTCAGAAATAAAGTCAAAGTCCGAAATCAAAAAGGAAATCGCCGCGCTGCTTGAGGCGCTGTAAATCCGTTCAATTATGTTTTTCCAGAACCCATTTCCAGGCGGGAAGAATTTTAATCTGCGTGCCTTTGTATTCGGCAGTTTCCTCCGCATCCTTTGAAATCACAAGGCAGTTTTTCAGCTCGTAGCGTCTGTCCAATGAATGCAGGGCGGAAAATTCGCGTTTTCTTGTCTCGTCATCGAAAATGCTGTAGCAGACCTGAATAGCGGTTTTTTCTTCCGGCAGAACAAAATCAACCTCGCAGTCGGCAGAGCGGTAAAAGCAGAATTCGGTTTCGCTCCTCAAAAGCGTTACCGCCACAAGATTTTCCAGAAGTGAAGTGTTCGGGTCGGTCAGAAAGAGGTTCAGAATTCCGTTGTCTGTTATGTAATATTTTTTGACGGATTCACGCTTCGAAAGCTTTGCTGAAAGATTTTCCGCATGAAAGACAAGCCACGCTTCTTCCGCATAGTTCAGATATTCCGCGACCGTTTCCGCCTTGACCTTTGTTCCGCACGACGAGACGATGTTCGCAAGCCTTGTGTACGATGAGGGCTGCTTTACGCTTTCCGCGATTTTTTTTATCAGAAGCTTGACGGCTCTCTCGTTCCTGATTTTGTAGCGCGAAATCAAATCGCCGAAATAGATTTTGTTGTAAAGGTTGCTGAGCCAAAGCCGCTTTTCCGCTCCCTGCGCATAGTGAAGCTCAGGAAGTCCGCCGTTGTAAAAATACGTCTCGAATTCTCGCACGATTTCATTTTTGCTGCGGATAAGGGAAACCGGATCCGTGCTGATTCCGTTCAGGGAAAGATGCTCTGCGAACGAAAACGGAAAAACGTTCTGAACAAGAAATCTTCCGCCAAGAACGGTTGCCATTTCCTTGGAAAGCATTTTGGCATTGCTTCCGGTGATGAAAACCGAATATTTGTTGTCCGCCAGCCGGCGTGCGAATTTTTCCCAGCCCACGACATTCTGAATCTCGTCAAGAAAAACAAAAGGCTTGTGGTTGAACATCTCGCCGTAGCACTGCAGAAGCAGGTCAAGGTCGGCAAGTTCAATTCCGTCAAGGCGGTCGTCCTCAAAGTTGAAGTAAAGAATTTCCTCTATTTTATGCCCCTCTGCCAGCAGGTCATGAATGCACTGGAACAGATAAAATGACTTGCCGGCGCGCCGTATTCCCACAAAAATATAGTTGAAGTTCAGCTGGATTTTTATGCTGCGGCGAAACAGATGCACAGACTGCACGAACCTCTGATTTTCGAGAATCACTTCTTTCACTTTGTCCTTATTTATGCTCATGCGGTAATTATATTGTTCAAAAAAGGAAAAATCAAGAATAATTCACCTTATAAGGTGGTAAATTTATTGTATTTAACACTGTATAGGGTGAAAAATCACTAAAAACAGGCAGGACGAGATAAATTTGTAAAGAATTCCGCCTTACAATCTATGCGCCAAAAGCGGGTAAATCCTTTAATCCAAAATTTTGAGGAACACGGCGCAGCTTTCAAGTTCGGTGAATCCGGTTTTCCTGTAGAAGCTGTATGCCGGAATTCCGTGTTCCGTCTGAAGATAAATTGCGCCTATGTTTTTCTTTTTGAGCGAATCTTCAATTCCTTTCATAAACAGTTTTCCTTTTCCCTGAGCTTCCCTGCATATAAAAAAATCATCGAGAATGTATTCGGTTCCGCTCCACCAGTGCCGAATGCAGCCTATTGCGGCTCCGCAAAGTTTTCCGTCTATAAAAAATCCGAAGACAAGCGAGCCTCTCCGCCGGGTCATGTCGCAGATATATTCGTGAAGCTGAAGCGGGTCGTTCCATCCGTCATTCCACGGCGGTGAATTGAAAACGTCACGGAACATAGTTTCAATTTGCGAAAAATAAGAATCGTCAAGTTCGCGGATTTCACACATAAAGTCCTCCTGAAATTATATCAAAAATATCAGTGTCCGTGCAGAATTTATTTTCCTAAACCTGACACGACGCTGTCATGTTAATATGCTATAATCAGCCATGCACTTTTCAGAAGCAAAAGGAATTCTTTCGGCGCGGGGAGGAATGAACATTTACCGCGGCTGCACGCACGGCTGCATTTACTGCGATTCAAGAAGCCGCTGCTACCAGATAAACCACGATTTTGAGGACATCGAGGTAAAGAGGAACGCGCCGGAACTTTTGGAGCAAAAGCTTTCTTCCAAGCGCAAAAAGTGCATGATTGGAACAGGCGCGATGTGCGACCCATACATGCACTGCGAGGCGGAGCTTGGCCTTATGCACCGCTGCCTTGAAATAATCAAAAGGCGCGGATTCGGAGTTACCGTGCACACAAAAAGCGACCTGATTCTGCGCGACATCAATATAATAGAAGAAATCAACGCAAAATCAAAAGCCGTTGTCCAGATGACGCTTACGACCGCGGACAAAAATCTTTGCCGGGTCATTGAGCCTGCGGTCTGCACAACGGACGGGCGCGCAAAAGTTCTTGCCGAATGCAGAAAACGAAAAATTCCTACAGTCGTGTGGCTTTCGCCGTTCCTTCCGTTCATAAACGACACCGAGCAGAATGTCCGCCGCCTTATGGAAATCTGCGTTCAGGAAAAAGTGCGCGGAATAATCTGCTTTAAAATCGGGCTTACACTGCGCGAAGGAAACCGCGAATATTTTTACAGCAAGCTGGACCAGCATTTTCCCGGGTTAAAAGAAAAATACATCCGCACCTATGGAAACGCTTACGAAGTTACAAGCCCGGACAACGACCGCCTGCTGCAGATAATCAGAACCGAATGTGAAAAAAATGGAATAGAGTGGCGTCTGGAAAAAGTGTTTGAATACCTGAACACGTTCCCGGAAGAAAAACAGGCCGCCACGCAGGGAATGCTGGAGTTTTAGAAAAACTTTCGGATTTTATGTTCATAAAAAGTTCCTGGTAATTCCTACGCATTTTTGTTTTTACGCTGATTGAATTGCGGACACAAACTTTATAGAATTGCCTTATGATTTTGAATATTTTGGCTGTTGCGGCGGGCGGAGCGGCGGGAAGCGTTTTGCGCTATCTTTTTACGCTGATTCCGGTGAAGAGCGTTTTTCCGTTTCAGACTTTTGTTGTGAATATGCTTGGTTGCTTTGCGATTGGTGCTGTTACAACACTGGCTTCTTTGGCGGCGCAAAAGGTTTCTTTTAGGTTCAGTCCGCTTGTTGTGCTTTTTCTTAAGACTGGCGTTTGCGGCGGATTCACGACTTTTTCTACGTTTGCGTTGGAAAGTGCGAATTTTGTTTCGGAGAAGAACTTTTTTATAGCGGCACTTTACGCTTTTTCAAGTTTGATTTTGGGAATTCTGTGCGTGATTGCCGGGCAAAATTGTATCCGGTAGGCAGGTAAATTTTAAAATGCGGCAGGGATTGGAAGGGTGAGCGCATTTTGAAAAAATGCGTGAAAACAAACGCGGAGCGTTTGGTCGGAGGCGGAAGCCGAAGCCCTGGAAAGCCCGGTTTTTGGCAGTTTGCGAAAGCGAACGGACAAAAAGCCGCCCTTAATATTATAATTTGCATTTCGGTTGACAAGATTTACTTAAAAGAATACTTTTTATACTGATTTTTATTCAATTTTTTGCTTAAGGAAGAATCGTTTATGCCTGACGGTAGTTCCGGTAACCCGGCTTCTGGTCAAAGTTTGAATGCAGCTCCTCCCCCGGTGAATCTCTAAATCATTCTTTGGCCATAAATTTCTCATCTTATGGAGTTTTCTATGGCAGATTTTAACGCTACTTTTCAAAAGACGCTGGACATTTTGCTTGAAGAAAAAAAATATTCTTCGGCAAAAGATATTCTTTCTACTATGGCGCCGGAAGATGTCGCTGCGGTTCTTCAGGAACTTGATGAAAAACCGGCCGCCCTGCTGTTCCGCCTTCTTCCTAAAAAAATTGCGGCGGAAGCCTTTGTTGAGATGGAAAGCGATTTTCAGGAAAAACTGATTAAAGGCTTTTCTGACAAGGAGCTTACCGCCATTCTGGACGAAATGTATGTGAACGATGCCGCTGACATTGTTGAAGAAATGCCTGCAAACGTTGTGAACAGGATTCTTTTTGACGATTTGATGAAGACAAACGTTATTTCTGTAGATACGCATACCGACCAGGAGGAGGTTGTTCAGATATTTTCAAAGTACAACTTTATGGCTTTGCCTGTTGTTGACAAAGAGCAGAATATGGTCGGAATCATTTCTTTTGACGATGCAATCGACGTGATGGAAGACGAAACCACAGAAGACATTGAGAGTTTTGATCAAAAAGTCAGTAAGTTTTTAAAAATTCTCACTGACTTTTAAAAAATTCTCAGTGAGAATTTTAGCTTCTACCTTAGGAAATATTTTTCTCGCTTTTCTCCCGATTTCGTGAGATTTTATTTAAAATTTAAGAGAAACATGGTATAATCCCCTTGTTGGAGAATCAGAATGGCGGAAGTACCTGTAAAAGACAAAATTGAATATACCGTTGCTCTCGTAAGCGATTTCGCAAAAAAATATTCGCTTTCCAACACACAGGCATTCAACTACCTAGATCGATTTAATGCCATTACGCTTTTGGAACAGCACTACAATATAGCCCACACCCTTGCATATTCGGAAATGGTAGATACATTAGCTTCTTATTGCAAAGACCATGGAGGAAATGTCTGATGTTTTTGTATCATGGTTCAAATGCTTGTAAACAAAGGACTCTGCCATGAATGATGTTGAATATCAGATTGAATGTACCACACGAGACCTTGCGACATATCTCGTAAGGGATTTTTCTTTTACCGTGGAACAGGCCTTGCGTGCCGTGTACAACTCAGAACTCTACCAGAAACTCTGTGACCCAAAGACAGGACTTTACTTTCAAAGCCCCCTTTATGTGTATGACTATTTAAAGACCGAAATCAAAACAGGAAAACTACAATGAGCGCAAGTTACAAAAAACTCTGGAAAATCCTAATCGACCGCGACATGAACAAGAGCGACCTCATCCGCCAGGCAAAAATCACCAGCAACATCGTAGCCAAAATGGGCAAAGGCGAAGATGTTTCCATGGAAAGCCTCAGGAAAATCTGTATTGCGCTTGACTGCGAGATTGGGGATATTATGGAAGTGAATGCGGGTGATGGAGAGTGAAAAATGAGTGATATTTTTGACATAAAAGACATGACAGAAGAAGATATAAAACATGAATACATAACAACTGCCCTCGAAGCAAAGTGGGATGCAAAAAAAATCTCCATGGAAACAGAAATCTGGAAGGCTGTAAAAAAGCGCAATCAAAATCTTCATATTTCAGCATCTCCTCTCAACAATTTTACAGACGGAAAAGTCAAAATCAAAGGAAACATTCCAAGCCGCGACAAAGGAAAACGATGTGACTACATTCTGTGGTACAACAAGGGAACACCGCTTGCAATCGTAGAAGCAAAAGACAATAACCACGCATCTTCCTTTGGCTTACAGCAGGCTATCAGTTACGGAGTTTTGCTTGATGTTCCTTTCGTTTACACTTCAAATGGCTCAACTTTTTTTGAACACGATTTTACAACAGGCTTAGAAAAAGAAATCCCACTTTCAGATTTTCCTACCGCAGAAGAATTGATGGCCCGCTGGCGTGGAGTAAATGCAGAAAAGATAGCAGAAGTTGAAAACCGCATGGAATATGCGATTGACGGTAATGCTAAGTTTTATGATGTTCCTCTTTGTTTTGAAGAGAATCTTATGAACACTCCATTTTATTCTGGAGCAGATTGTTATCCACCACGTTATTATCAGCGTAATGCAGTAAACAGAACTCTTGAAGCAATTGCAAAACATCAGGCTCGTATACTCATTGCAATGGCAACAGGAACTGGAAAAACATATACAGCTTTTCAGATTGTATGGCGTTTGATTGAATCTGGAACTAAAAAGAAAGTTCTTTATCTTGCAGACAGAAATAATCTTGTGGATCAGTCTATTCAGCAGGACTTTAAGCCGCTTGATAAAGTAATTCACAAAATCAATTTTCAGAAAGAAGACAAATCTAAAATCTCAGCATATCAGGTTTACTTTGCTTTGTACCAGCAGCTAGATTCTACAAAACATCATAATGATGAAGAGGAAGAAACAGAAGAAGAGATTGAAAACGAACTTTCAAAGTATAAAGAATTCTTTACTCCTGATTTCTTTGATTTGATTATTGTTGATGAGTGTCACCGCGGTTCCGCAAAGGCTGACTCACGCTGGCGTAAGATTCTTGAATATTTTAATGGTGCAACACAGATTGGTATGACTGCAACTCCAAAGGAAACAAAGTATGTTTCTAACATTGATTACTTTGGCGAGCCGGTTTATTCATACAGCCTTAAACAGGGAATTGAAGATGGATTTCTTGCTCCGTTTAAAGTAATTAATGTTCACACAAATATTGATGACGGCTGGAGACCTAAAAAGGGGCAGAAGGATATTCACGGAAATGAAATTGAAGATCGGGAATATAATCTTTCTGATTATGATTACAACATCATTGTTCAAGACCGTATTGATGAAGTTGCAGCTGAAATTACAAAGTACCTGAAAGAAACTGACCCCATGTCAAAGACAATTGTATTCTGTCCTACAGAAGATGCGGCAGACAGAATGCGTGTTGCATTAAATAATTTAAATACTGATATGGTCTTAAAAGATAATCAGGGAAATGTAAAGGAACAGTATGTTGTCCGCATTACAGGAAGTGACAAATATGGAAAAGAAAAACTTGATTATTTTATTTCTGTTTCACAGCCTTACCCGGTAATTGCAACGACTTCAAAGCTCCTTTCAACTGGTAGTGACTGTAAAATGGTAAAGCTTATTGTCATTGATGAACTTATTAACTCAATGACTGAGTTTAAGCAGATTATTGGCCGTGGTACACGACTTCGCTATGATGATGGAAAAACTCATTTTACAATTATGGACTTCCGCAGAGTAAGCCGATTATTTGCAGACCCTGACTGGGATGGCGAAATTGAACAGGATGAAGATTTTGATCCGAAACCAGAACCTAAAATCCCTCCTGAACCAAAAGACCCAACAGATGATTCAGATGATGATGGAGATGGCCCTGATAATGTAGATCCTCCTACACCTAATCCAAAACCAATTATTGGAAAAGGTCAAATCAGAGTAGATGTTCTTCAGCGTTTAGTTTCTATATATGATACAGATGGAAAACTCTTGAAGCAGGAATCTATTGAAGATTATACAAAAGAAAGTATTCTTGGAACTTACCAGACATTGGAAAACTTTATTCAGACCTGGAACGGTGAGCAGAAAAAAGAAATCATCCGTAACATGCTCAAAGAAAAAGGAATTGATCTTGAGCTGATTAAGAAAGATCAGAACATGACAGATGTAGATGACTTTGATTTTATCTGTCATATTGCATTTAATCAAAAGCCTCTCACAAGAAGAGAACGTGCAGAGAATGTAAAGAAACGTGACATCTTTGGAAAGTACGGAGAAGCTGCCCGCGAAGTTATAAATGCACTTTTGGATAAATATGCCGAACTTGGCATTTATGATATTGAATCAACAGAGATTCTAAAACAGAATCCATTTACTAAATATGGAAAGCCTGCTCGTATTGCGGCTTTGTTCGGTGGAAATGACAAATACCGACAGGCAATAAAAGAACTTGAGAACGAATTGTATAAGGTAGCATAAATGGGAGCAAAAGAATTAAAAGCAGCTATTTTGCAAGAAGCGATTTCCGGTCGCCTTGTGCCGCAGATAGCCAGCGAAGGAAACGCGCGGGATTTGCTGGAAGAAATTAGGAAAGAAAAACTGTCACACGGATTGGATTTTGCTAACGCAAAATCTGGAAAAAGGAAATCAAAAAAAGAGACAGCGTTAGCTGACTCGAATCCGTGTGACATTAAAGAAGATGAGATTCCCTTTGAGATTCCAGAGAACTGGTGCTGGTGTCGGTTGGGGGAGATTGTTTATAACAACGGTCAAAAAATACCTGATAAAGAATTCAGTTATATTGATATTGGTTCAATAGATAATCTGCATCAAAAGTTAAATGATAAAGAAAACTTTGTTTCACCAGAGCAGGCTCCTTCGAGGGCAAGAAAAATTGTGAAAAAGGGTGATATTATTTATGCGACCGTAAGACCGTACTTACATAACATGTGCATTATTGATAAGGACTTTGAAAAAGAGCCTATCGCAAGTACTGGATTTGCAGTTTTAGCTTGCTATCCTCAAATAAATAATCAATATTTATTTTATTATTTACTTTCACCTTCATTTGATAATTACGCAAATGATACAGAAAATTCGAAAGGAGTTGCATACCCAGCAATAAATGATGATAAATTGTACAAGGGGGTTATTCCTCTCCCACCCCTTGCCGAACAAAAACGCATTGTTCGTGCTTTGGAAGCGATTCTGCCTGTTATAGACGAATATCGTAAAAAAGAAGAAGAACTTGCCAGACTTATTCTGAGTAGAAAAATAATATAAAAAAAGAGTCGGCGTTAGCCGACTCGAATCCGTGTGACAATAATGAGGAGACCATAAATGAGCAACTTAAGTAGTTTTGTAAAACGCATTCGAGATGTAATGCGTAACGATGCCGGTATTAACGGTGATGCACAGAGAATTGAACAGATAGCCTGGATGCTTTTCTTAAAGGTATATGACGCAAAAGAAGAAGACTGGGAATTTGAAGATGAAAAATACGAATCAATTATCCCGGAAGAACTTCGCTGGCGCAACTGGGCACATACTGAAAATCAGGGTGACGGGCTTACAGGTGACAAACTCTTGAACTTTGTAAACAATAAGCTTTTCCCAACTCTTAAAAATCTTGAAATCTCACCTGACACACCAATCCGCCAGAGTATTGTACGCACGACTTTTGAAGATGCAAACAACTACATGAAGGACGGTGTACTTCTTCGTCAGATTGTAAATATTATCGATGAGCTGGATTTTGGAAGCTACGAAGAAACTCACGCTTTTGGAGAAATCTACGAAACAATTCTTAAAGAGCTCCAGAGTGCCGGAAGTGCCGGTGAATTCTATACACCACGTGCTGTAACACAGTTTATGGCAAAAATGATTAAGCCTCAGATTGGTGAAACAATGGCAGACTTTGCCTGCGGTACTGGTGGATTCCTTTCAAGCTGGATAAAAGAACTTGAAGAAGTAAAAGACGCTAAAGGCAGCATTTCAAACGAAGAATCAGAAAAAATCTACAACTCAATTTATGCTGTGGAAAAAAAGCAGTTCCCTTACATGCTTTGTGTTACAAACATGCTTTTGCACGGCTTGGACAGCCCGAAAGTTTATCACGGAAACTCACTTATTTATAAACTTTTAGACTACACCCAGAAAGATGCCTTTGACGTAATTCTTATGAATCCACCTTATGGTGGAAGCGAAAAGGACGACATCAAACAGAACTTCCCTGCAGACTTGCGTTCAAGTGAAACAGCTGATTTATTTATGGCAGTCATCATGTACCGCCTTAAAAAAAATGGACGAGCAGCTGTAATTGTCCCGGACGGATTCCTGTTTGGAAACGACAATGCAAAGAACAATCTTAAGAAAAAACTTCTTACAGATTTTAATCTTCATACAATTGTCCGCTTGCCTGGCAGTGTGTTCAGTCCATACACAAGCATTACAACAAACATTCTTTTCTTTAATAATGAAGAGCCGACTGGAAAAACATGGTTCTACCGCGTAGACATTCCAAGCGACCGTAAGCACTTTAGCAAAACAAAGCCGATGGAATTAAAGCACTTTGACGATTGTATTGCCTGGTGGAACGATCGCAAGGAAATTACAGACGATGAAGGAAATCCAAAAGCAAAGTGTTTTACAGCTCAGGAACTTATTGATTCAAATTACAATTTTGATGTTTGCGGTTATCCTCACGAAGAAGAAGAAATATTGAGCGTTGCAGAAACAATTCAGAACTACGAAGAAAAACGTTCAAAGCTTAATGCTGATATAGATAATCTTCTTGCCCAGATTACAGAACTTCATCAGAAAGCACAGAAAGGGGAGTTGTAATGCCAGAGCGAACCTTGCAGAAAATTTTAGATGAATATTACTCACTCGGAATAAACAATCAAATAGACTGGGAAAAGTTTTATCTGTATTCAATCATTACTCATTCCACTGCAATCGAAGGCTCAACCGTTACGGAAGTTGAAGCCCAGCTTTTGTTTGATGAAGGAATCACTTCCAGTAAGCGGACAATTACAGAACAGATGATGAATCTGGATTTGAAGAATGCTTACGAATACGGAATAAAATGGATTATGCAGCATCCAGAAATCACAGTGAATTCGCTTATAAGCCTTTCGGCAAAAGTAATGGCACGGACTGGAAGCGAGTATCACACAATTACAGGTGATTTTTCTGCGGCAAAAGGAGAACTCAGAAAAGTAAATGTAACGGCAGGAATTGGCGGAGTCTCTTATATGGCGTATCAGAAAGTTCCTGCAAAGCTTGAATCATTTTGCCAGAAATTGAATGAACTCCGCAAAAATATAAATCCAAAAGACATTTCTTCTGTTTACAAGCTGAGCTTCTGGGCGCATTATGAACTGGTAACGATTCATCCGTGGGTAGACGGAAACGGCAGGATGAGCCGCCTTTTGATGAATCTTTTGCAGTGGGAATACGGACTCATTCCTTCAAAAGTTCTAAAAGAAGACAAGGCGGAATATATTCAGGCTCTCATAGACTCACGGGAAAAAGATGATGATAGTATTTTTATTGACTTTATGTTGAACCTTCATGCAAAACATCTGCAAAGAGAAATTGAACAGTTTAAGGCTTCCATGAGCGAAAATAATGAGAAAATGGTCGATAAATCGCTTTTGAAGCTAGAAATGGTCGATAAGTGGTCTGTAAAGCCAACTTTAGCCGAGAAACTGGTCGATATTTTGCATTTTATGAGCGATAAATCCCAAATCACTACAGAGGAACTTGTGCGGCATTTTGATTTTGCACCTACAACAGCCAAGCGTTACCTGCGCCAGCTGACTGAATTCGGCTACCTTGAAGCAATGGGCGGGAATAAGAACAGATGCTATAAACTAAAAGAAGGAGAACTGTAAACCCATCGAATTCGAGGGGGTTAACTGTAAATGTACAAAAAATCTGCTATAATATATAGGAAGACTTATTATGGATCAAAATGAATTGGATTCAACTTGTGGCGTTTCAGACGATGAACTCACAAAACGCTTTATTGAAGCCGTAAGAATAGAAAATGAAATAAAAAAAGCAAAGGGCACTCCAATTTCCTGCTACGACTCAGCAACAAATTCCGCTTACCTGCTTTATGCAGATGGAACAAAAAAATATGTGCGAGCAAATTAAGAAACCAGAAATTATTGAATATTTTTACTGGCCGAACGAGGACTGGAGCAAAGAGAAAATCCTGCAGCTTACAGGGATAACCCTATGACCGCCAAAGATTTGAAAAACGAACTATTACAGGAAGCAAACTCATGAATTTAATAGACATATCAACAAATCTTGCAGCTTCTCTTTTTCCTGATGAAACTTGGGAAGAACAATATAAAAATGTCTTTGTGGCAAATTCACGAAAACCCAAAAACTCTGAACAAAAAGCGGTATTTGAAAAAGAACTCCTGATGGCTCGCATTGCTTCCGACAATGGGCATATTGTATTCCTTCTTCCAGAAATTCCTATCAAAAAAAATCCAGACGCACTTTTGGATGCAGAATTTACTGAATTTAAGTCCGTTTCAGGTGGAGAAAATGCTGTTTCTCACAGATTTAGGGATGCATTGCATCAAGGACAGAATGTATATTTAAAAATTGATTCCAATATCACCGTAAAGCGTATAAAACAGATTATTGCAGGAGTATTAAAGGAAAAAGAGAATACAGGAAAAGTATATTGCTATATTACAAGACTTGATACATTTTATCAGTGGAATATGCAGGATTTAAAACATAACAAGGCACCAAAAGGTGCCCTTTCGTTGCCCCAGGCTGACAAAAATCAGGACTCGGACATTTTTAATATAGCAGATTTTGAGAAAAAGTCAAGCGAGGAACTAAAATGACCGCAAAAGATTTGAAAAATGCGCTTTTACAAGAAGCAGTGCAGGGAAAATTAGTTCCTCAGATTGCAAGTGAAGGCAACGCACGGGATTTACTGGAAGAAATACGGAAAGAAAAATTGTCACACGGATTGGATTTTGCTAACGCAAAATCCAATCCGTGTGACATTACAGAAGAAGAGATTCCTTTTGATATTCCAGAAAGCTGGTGCTGGTGTAGATTGGGGGAACTTGGAAATTTCGTCAGAGGTAGTGGAATCAAAAGAGATGAAACAACAAATACAGGTTTGCCATGTGTCAGATATGGTGAAATGTACACCACTTACAAAATAAAATTTTCAAAAACAAAATCATTTACCTCTAAAGATGTTTTCGAAAAATGTCATAAAATACATACAAATGATATTTTGATGGCACTGACAGGAGAAAACAAGTGGGATATTGCTCTAGCAGCAACTTACGAAGGAACTGAAGAAATTGCAATGGGTGGAGATTTATGTAAGTTTACGCCAATCAATTGTAATTCACTATTCCTTGTTTATTTAATTAATTCTCCGTATGGAATAGAATATAAGCGTAATACTTCAACAGGTGATATTATTGTTCATACATCTACAACAAAACTCGGAAACCTATTAATTCCTCTCCCTCCCCTTGCCGAGCAAAGACGCATTGTCGCTGCAATCGAAAAGTTCATGCCGCTCATAGAAGAATACGGCAAAAAAGAAACACAACTCAAAGCCATTAATGAAAAAATTGGCACACTCACAAAAAAGGCAATCCTGCAGGAAGCCGTACAGGGAAAACTTGTTCCACAAATAGCTGCCGAAGGAAATGCACGGGATTTGCTGGAAGAAATACGGAAAGAAAAATTGTCACACGGATTTGCAAATTCCTACGGAATTTGCAGTGAGAAAGGTAAAAAATCTAAAAGCAGTGATTTACGTAGTAAATCACAAATCCGTGTGACGAAAAAAGAATTGCCAGAAATTACAGAAGATGAAATTCCGTTTGATATTCCGGAGAATTGGTGCTGGTGTAGATTGGGAGAGATTTGCAAATTAATTGACGGTGAAAAAGTAAAAGAAGTGAAATTACCTTTATTAGATGCTAAATATCTACGAGGAAAAAAAGATGCGACTATTGTATCTGAAGGAAAAGTTGCTAATGTTAATGACTTATTAATATTGGTTGATGGAGAGAATTCAGGTGAAGTATTCGTTAATAAAGAAAAAGGAATAATGGGAAGTACATTCAAGCAGTTATGTATATGTGAAAAATTATATTTACCATATATATTAAAGTTTATTGAAATGCATAAAGAGCTATTACGAAATTCTAAAAAAGGTGCTGCTATTCCTCATTTAAATAAAGATATTTTCTTCGGATTATTATTGCCTCTTCCCCCACTATCCGAACAAAAACGCATAGTAGCTGCAATCGAAAAAATGCTGCCATTATGCGAGAGATTGGGAATATAAAAACTAAAATAAGCATACAGGAGATAACAATGTTTTTTAAGAAAAAGAATATTTTTAGAAATTTAAGTATTGAAGAAATCAAGGAAAAAACAAGAGTCTTATTTATTGATGATCAAAATAGGAATGATATTATCGAATACTTGAGCAAATCAGATTGGAAATGTAGACAATTATTTGAAAGAGATTTTGACACATTAGATGCAATTGATATAAAGGATTCCCATATTATTTGTGTTGATATTAATGGTGTAGGAGAAAAACTCGGTAAGAATAATGGTTTAGATATAGTAAAATCCATTAAGACAAAAACGCCAAATAAAAAAATTATAATTTATTCTAGTCAAACTACACAAAATATTTTTCATGAAGCTGTTGATTTGGCTGATAAAAAAATCTTCAAAAGCGCAGGTGATTTTGAAGTATTCAAAAATGCAATCGAAGAACTGTCTAAAACTATATTCAGTTGGGATGAGATGGTATTAACTTCGTATGAAAAAGTAAAACCCTATTATGGAGATGAGTTAACATTAGAACTCTATAAAACTAAACTTGAAAAAATGAGCTCCAAGAAAAGTTTTTCTGTTGAACAATTGGAAGTTGCATTTAAAATTTCAACAGGAATTGCAACACTTGTATTTGAGGGAGTTAAATTATTTAAATGATAATTTTGGGTGTGAATAATAATAATGATTTGATTTATGTTTATACAGAAGACAAATCAAAAATAGATTATTTGTTATCAGCAATAAAAAATAACAAAATAGAAAATTGTGTTTTTTTTAAAGATTATATGGTTATTATCAGGGAAAGAGATTCTGGAAAGTATTTCTTTTTTTATGATGAATATAGAAATTCAAAAGATGCAAAACATGCAACTAAAGTCTTACTTCCAGCGGTATTGAAATCAAATTCTATTCTCTCAAATAATCTAACATCATATAATGAAAGTGAGCACATTATTTTACACAATGCAAAAAACATCATTCATGATATTACTTCAAGTCTAAGGAAAGAATTAAACTATGATGAGTTAGTATATCAAGAAGATAAAGTAGATTATATAAATAATTTAGTACAAAAAAACACACTTCATTATGCTAGAGAATTACTTCGTTGTGAGAAAGCCTTGGAACAAGTTGCATTTGAATATAACTGCTTGGATTTAATAACTTCCGGCGAATTGCTTGATTCAACTGATAGAACCTGGGAAAAAGCTCATTCTTGCTTAGTTCAGGCCTTTTATATCTATGAAAATGAATTTAAGGAAAGAAATATAAAAGTAAATATCGAAAAAAACTATGATGAAATTTTTTGTAATTTTTTTTCTGTCAGAAGTTCATTTGCTCTTTTATTTGAGAATTGTAAAAAATACTGTAAAGAAAATACAGATGTTTCCGTTACGATTGAAAAACAAAATGATGGTTCAATGAAAATAGATTTTGATATGATAAGTGTTTTTAATACAGATCAAGAATTGGAAACAATTTTTCTAGAACATAAACGTGGTGAAGAAGCTGCAAAAAAAGAATCAGGAAAAGGTCTTGGAATGTTTCTTGTTCAGAAATTGATGGAAATCAATGGTTTTTCAATCTATATGAAAAAACTGCCAGATAAAGAAATTTTCTACAATAATATAAAATATTGTAGAAATTTAATTGTTATTGATATTCCTCAAAAATTTATAAAGTAAGATTGTACAAGAAAAATATATGGACCAAAAATTCCTAAAACGCCTTATTTTAGAATGTCCTCTTACAGATTTTTCACAAAACGGAAACGTTACTGAAAGACAATTGCAGCTTGATAAATATTTAGAACAATTCACTTCTTTCCTTTATGCAAATGAAAATCAACTTATCCAGCATTTCTGGCAGGATTATATTGCATCCTCAGAAATAGTATTGCTCCAGAATTCAAAAATGCTAAGAAGATGTTTTATTTTCCTGGATTGTGCTGCTGCAATTTATAACTATACGGCAAGAAAAAGCAAAGGTAAAAAGAATTCACAAATTGCAGAACATATTTCTGTTCAGCTTCAAAATGATTTGAATCAATATAAAAGCATTCTGCTTCTTGCAATGAATGGCTGCTTTAATAGCGTGATTGTAGAGTATCGTTCGCTATATGAAAGTTTTGTAATTGGACAGTATCTCGTTCAGAATCCTGATTTAGTTCCTGTTTATAAAGATCATCTACAATTTCTTAGATATCATCTTACTCAGCTTGTTGGAAACAGCACACCAGAATGGGATAAAATACACGATGAATATTTGAATAAATATGGTTCAGAGTTTGCAGAAAATTATGGTTGGACAAAAAGCAAAATTCCAAATAAAAAAGACAGAAAAATTGGAACTTTGGCAAAAGAATGTAATTTGGAAAATTCATTCACCGTTCTATACAAGTATTCTAGTAGTTATGTTCATTCTTCGGCCTTTTCAGTATCGACGAGACCAGATTTATCTCAGATAAAAATATTCTTTCAAGCGGCTATGCACTTTATCGAATCTGAGATAAATGATTATCTACGAGAAAGTAAACTGCCTGCAAAAGATGCAGTTATTATGCGGAATATCCTGGTATTTTTATATCAGGATTTTGAAAAACTAGATAAAAATCTAAAACGAGATTTATGATAATGCCCACAGAAAACAAAAGCGAAATCATAATTTTCAAGACCTCGGATAATACTGTTTCTATTGATGTCCGATTTGAGGGCGAAACTGTTTGGCTTACAATAGATGACATGTCCTCCTTGTTTGAAAGGTCCCGCTCAACAATAAATGAACATATCTTGAATATTTTTGAGGAAGGAGAGCTTGACAAAGAAAGCTCTGTGAGTAAAATCAGAATTTCCGATTTTTCTACCAAACCAACTAATTACTATAATCTTGATGTCATTATTTCCGTGGGGTATAGAGTAAAGTCGTTAAGGGGTACTCAATTCCGCCAGTGGGCTACAAAGCGCTTAAATGAATACATCCGCAAAGGCTTTACGATGGACGATGAACGGCTCAAGCAGGCTGGCGGCGGTGATTATTGGAAAGAGTTTTTAGCCCGCATCCGAGATATCCGTTTTTCTGAAAAAGTGATGTACCGCCAGGTTCTGGACTTGTACGCGACTAGCGTGGACTATAAGCCTAAATCGTCAGAATCAATTGCTTTCTTTAAGATGGTTCAGAACAAGCTTCATTATGCGGTGAATCGGCAGACCGCATCTGAAATTGTAATGGACTCTTGCATCAAGGCTTGTTCATTCCGGAGGATTTTTTTGTTTTAATATGAAAAGCGATTATCTTACTTCAAAGCCGGCGTTTTACGCGCTTTTTGTTTTTTCACTTCCGATTATAATTGGCAATTTGTTCCAGCAGCTTTACACGATGGTCGATTCTGCGGTCGTGGGGCGGTTTGTGGGCGAGCAGGCTCTGGCGGCGGTCGGCGCGTCTTATTCGCTTACGGTTGTTTTTATCTGCGTTGCGATTGGCGGCGGTGTCGGCTCTTCGGTGATTGTGAGCAAGTATTTTGGCGCGCGCAATTTTTCTGTGATGAAGACTGCGGTCAGCACTGCGTTTTTGACGTTTCTGGGAATCAGCGTTTTTCTTGGCGCGGTGGGAATTGTAATAAACCGTCCGCTTCTTGTGCTTTTAAAGACTCCTTCAGACGCGCTGGACATGGCTCTTGTCTATCTGCGGATTTATTTTCTGGGCCTGCCGTTTTTGTTCATGTACAACGTGATTTCCTCGATGTTCAATGCGATTGGAAATTCGCGGATTCCGCTTGTATTTCTGATTTTTTCTTCAGTTCTGAATGTCGCGCTGGACTTTCTGTTTGTAGCGGTGTTTAAGACCGGAGTTGCAGGAGCGGCATGGGCCACGCTGATTGCCCAGGGGCTTTCGTGCGTTCTGTCGTTCGCGGTTTTTATGCGCACGCTTGGGAAATTCAAGGATTCAGAAGATGGAGTTGAGGCGGCCGAAGAAACTTCCGACGGCGCAGTCTTAATGTCTGGCGGCGCAAGTTTTTCTGGCGGCGGAGCGAGACGTTACGGAAAGTTGGCTCGCGGCGGTTACAGAAAATTCAGATTTTTTGACGGACGCGAGCTTTCATCAATGGCGAAAATCGCGATTCCTTCTATATTACAGCAGTCCACCGTTTCTATCGGGATGATGCTGGTTCAGTCCGTGGTGAACAGTTTCGGCTCGGAAGCGCTTGCCGGATATTCTGCGTTCAGCCGCATTGCGTCGATTGCGATTGTTCCTATGGCGGCGTTGAACAATTCAATGTCATCTTACACGGCGCAAAATATAGGGGCAGGAAAACCGGAGCGCGTTGTAAAAGGCTACCGTGCGGCGAATCTTATGGTCGCGTTTTTTGCGGTAACGCTCTGCCTGTGCATTGAAATTTTTTACCGTCCGCTGATTTCTCTTTTTATCGGGGACGGCGGAAGCGAGACTGCTCTGCGCACAGGACAGGCCGCGCTGCGCTTTGAAGGATTTTTTTACTGCTGGATAGGATTTAAAATGGCCTGCGACGGACTTTTGCGCGGAGCGGGCGACATGAAAGTATTTACGCTTGCAAATTTAATCAATCTTTCAATCCGCGTGGTTGTCTCGGTCGTATGCGCTCCGCGGTTCGGAATTGAATGGGTCTGGTATTCCGTTCCGATGGGCTGGTTTATGAACTTTGTAATTTCGTTCGCGGAATACAGAACCGGAAACTGGAAAAAAAGATTATAAAAAAATAAATGCCGCCTGACCATAAAACATCCAGGGATGAATTAAGTAGTCCGGCGGCCATCGCTATAAGATATAACAGCTCCTAGAATTCGTTTCCCGGAAAGCGCGGAATCAAATCTGTAGCTTTTTTTATTTCCTCATCGGTCGGAATGTAGTCGCTCATCGTTCCGTTGTTGAACGCTTCGTAGGCTTTCATATCAAAGTAGCCTGTTCCTGTAAGACCGAACAGGATTGTCTTTTCTTCGCCGGTTTCCTTGCATTTTAAAGCTTCGTCGATTGCAACCTTGATTGCGTGGCTTGATTCCGGTGCCGGCAAAGTTCCTTCCGAACGGCAGAAAAGCTCAGCCGCCTTGAAAACTTCCGTCTGCCCAACGCTTCTTGCCTCAATGTAGCCGTCGTGGTAGAGCTGGCTTACAATCGCGCTCATTCCGTGGTAGCGGAGTCCTCCCGCGTGGTTTGCGCTTGGCATGAACTGCGAGCCGAGCGTGTACATTTTCTGCATCGGGCAGACCTCGCCTGTGTCGCAGAAGTCGTAGGCGAACACTCCGCGCGTAAGGCTTGGGCAAGATGCAGGCTCAATCGCGATGAACTGGTAGTCCTTTTCACCGCGCAGTTTTTCTCCCATGAACGGGCTTATAAGTCCGCCCAAATTCGAGCCGCCGCCGGCGCATCCTATTATTACGTCCGGCTTGATTCCATACTTGTCCATCGCGGCCTTTGCTTCCATTCCGATTATCGACTGGTGAAGCAGAACCTGGCTCAAGACCGAGCCAAGAACGTATCTGTAGCCGTCATGCTTTGTGGCGTATTCCACCGCTTCCGAAATCGCGCAGCCCAAAGAGCCGGTGCATCCCGGATATTCGGCGTTAATCTTTCTTCCTATTTCAGTTTCCATGCTTGGAGAAGGAATCGCCTGCGCTCCGTAAGTTCTGATTACCTCGCGGCGATGAGGCTTCTGTTCATAGGAACACCGAACCTGATAAACGCGGCAGTCCAGACCAAGATATGCGCACGCCATGGACATAGCGGTTCCCCACTGGCCGGCTCCTGTTTCCGTAGTAACGCCCTTTAGTCCCTGCTCCTTTGCGTAGAATGCCTGGGCGATTGCCGAGTTCAGCTTGTGGCTTCCTGATGTATTGTTTCCTTCAAACTTGTAGTAGATTTTTGCCGGCGTTCCGAGCTTCTTTTCAAGGCAGTAAGCCCTTGTAAGCGGAGAAGGACGGTACATCTTGTAGAAGTCCAGAATTTCCTGAGGAATCGGAATGTAGCGGTCGGTTTCGTTCAGCTCCTGCTTTACAAGCTCCCTGCAGAAAACGTGCTCAAGCTCTTCCGCAGTGCAAGGCTTTAGCGTTCCCGGATTTAAAAGCGGAGCAGGCTTGTTCTTCATGTCGGCGCGCATATTGTACCAGAACTGTGGCATCTCTTCTTCGTTCAAGTAGATTTTGTAAGGGATTTTCTTTGTATCCATAAGTTCCTCCTGTAAGGTGTAAAGTTTGCAACGCAGCAGCCTGCGGTTGTTTTGTTTCTATGAATAGTAATATATAAGTCTTTTATGATTCTGTCAATAGTAACGAAGCTATGCAAAAAAAAATATGAGCGGCAGACATTCTTGCTTTCTTTATTTTTTTCTCCGTTAAAAATGATTTATTCGCCGGAATCAATGAATAAAATCCTGTTTTTCAATAAGGATAAAAATGCCGAAAAAGATAATAGAAAATAATTTACAAGGAGTTGCACTATGAACGAAACATTAAAAAATCTTGAAACACGCAGAAGCTGCCGCAAATTCAAGCCTGACATGATTTCTGAAGAAGATTTGAATGCTGTAATCCGAGCCGGAACTTTTGCGCCGACCGGAAAAAATCTTCAGTCGCCAATAATTATTGCGGTTACAAACAAAGAGTTTCGCGACAAAATCAGCGAAGAAAACCGAAAAATCGGCGGCTGGAGTGAAGGCTTTGATCCGTTTTATGGCGCACCTGTGATTTTAATTGTTCTTGCCGATAAAAGCGTTTCTCCAAACTACATTTACGATGGCTCGCTCGTTATGGGAAATCTGATGAATGCAGCGAAAAGTTTAGGACTCGGCTCAATCTGGATTCACCGCGCAAAGCAGGAATTTGAAAGCGATTTTGGCAAAAAAATTCTTTCAGACCTTGGAATAAAGGGCGATTTTGAAGGAATCGGGCACGTTGCACTTGGTTACGCTGCCGAAGGCGGAGAAGCAAAAGCCGCTCCTCGCAAAGAAAACTACGTTTATTGGGTGAAGTAAAAATGCACTTTCATTGCTCGGTTATGCCGGGCAATGTCAATATGAAATTTTCTGATTTTAATTTTTACTGAACTTTTTTGTACCAGTTGATAACTTCGCCTAGATTTTCCGCGCAAACTTTTTCTCCGCCGTGAAGCATAATTTCAAGCATTTCATTTTCCTGCTGTGTGCGGTCTGTTTTTGCTCCAAGTTTTTTTGTTATCATTTTTACCATCAGGTTCATCATAAGGCGGTAGATTCCGTGCAGTTTTTTCACATCGAAATTTCCCTGCAATGTGAAAAGAGGAATTGCAACTGGAACAGAAGTTTTTTCGCGGATTTGTTCTGTGCGTGTTCCAGTTCGTTCCATGCCGACTGCGCAGACTGCTTTGATTTTGTATTTTTTTGCAGCCGCCTTGTAGCCTTTTACTTGCGCCGCCATTATCCAGCCAAGATAAATGATTTCGCTTCCTGCCTCGACTTTTGACTTTGCTTCTTCCATTGAAAATGCTGGAAGTCCGGTTTGTTCCGCGAGCATCTTTGCGTATTGCGCCGTGCTTCCTGTGTTTGTTGTGTAGATGATTGCTTTCATTTTTTCCTCCGAAATTATTTTGATTATTTTTCAGCCCGTTCTTTTTCGAGCCGTTCTATAAAATTTTTTATGTGATTTTCAAGCTGAACAAAAACTGATTTTTTTGCGTTCTCTTCTGCGCCGTCATAAACGCTGTAAAGAATAAAAATTGGTCCGTAAAATTCAAGCGCAAGTTGTCTTGCTTTCGGCTTTGATTTTGTCATCTTTTTGAAAATTTTTGTCATGTATTCAAGCGGTCCGGTTCCAAGATAATTCTGATAAAGGTCAGACATTTCCTTGCTGCGGAACTGTTCCAGCGTAAGCATTTTGCGGAACTTTGCGGAAAAATTTTCTTCCGTCCAATGCCTGAATTGCGCAATACTGTACTCGCGGATTTTTTCAGTTGGAATATGAATGTATGCTTCTGCGAATTTTTTTTGTTCAGTTTCTGGCATTTCGTATTTTTTTGCGCGCTCCAAGTCAAGCTTTGCCATGCGTTCAATAATCTGCTCAAGAATTTGTTGTTTGCTTTCGTAATGTTTATAAAGTGCGCCCTTTGTGATTTTTAGTTGAGACGCAATGTCGCTCATGGAAGTTCCTAAAAATCCGTTTTGTGAAAAAAGTTCAAGCGCAGTTTCTATAATTTGCTCTTTTGTTTCGCAGGACATTTTATCTCCGTTTTGAATTTTGATATTAAGTAACCGTTCGTTTACTTATGAATGTATTTTAGTTACCAAGCGGTTACTTGTCAAGATGAGTTAATTTTTTTTGACAAAGTATTTCTAAAGCGAATACTTTAATTTGGGGAATTTTTTCAAGTTGTCATAAAAAACTAACAAAAAACTTATGTATTTTTCATTTGCTTTATTTAAAAAGAGTGCTAAAATATTTTAAGAAATCATTTTTTCGGAGGTAATTATGAAAAAAATGCTGAAACTTGCTGCGGCGCTTAGGTTCGCGTCTGCCGTAATACAGTGCAAGGTTCTTCTTTTCCGCGGATGTCTCCAAAAACCTATGGATAAAATCGTCCACTATGCAATATAATGTAATCAGGCTGTTTTTAGTCATGGCATTCCCCCGTTTGAAATGTATGGCAAGGCAGTAGAAAACAGCGAAAATCTGGTCTAAAAGCGATAGAAGCTATTTCATATCTTGCCATCGTTCTTTTGTGAGGCAGTTTGTGTGTCCAATCCGCACCTCGTTTAAAAGGGGAACAGGAATTTCGTTGTAAGTATGGTGAAAGACGAACTTCAGTTTTTCCTGCGTGCGCTTTGATTTTATGTTTCCGTCGTAGTAGCCGCACCAGATTTTGTTCATCCCAAGTTCTTCGAATCCACGGCGAATTAGTTCAGCTGCTGCTTCGGGAATGTAGCCTCTTCCCCAAAACGGTTTTCCTATCCAGAATCCAAGTTCGCATTCATCATATCGTTCGGTCATGTCGGTGTACCCGTTGAGTTTGAGTTCGACTGCTCCGATTGCCTTGTTGTCTTCCTTTTTGCATACGGCATAACATTCGCTTCCGCAGAAAACGTTTCTGATAACTTCAAGGCTTTCTGTATCGGCTTCAGTCCATCTACGCAAAATCAGACGTTCCGTTATTTTTGGAAATGCCGAAAGTTTTTTGTAAAAAACGCCGTCCCAACATTCCGTTCAGTCAAAGTTTCCTATTTTGATTTTCATTTTTCAAGCGCAGAAATTATAGAATGAAAAAATCAGTTCCTCAACCTTTGCAAAATTTTTTAATTGACTTGATGACAACAGGTCTGCATTTGTTTTATCATTAATCAAAATTGAAAACGAGAAAATAAATTTTATGCAGAAAAATATTTTTGTTCCAGAGCATATTGTGCATCCGTTCAGTCCGTTTTTTTGTGAAGATTCATGCGTTCTTATTGTGGGAAGCCTTCCGTCTGTAAAGTCGCGGAAAAATGGATTTTACTACGGACATCCGCAGAACCGTTTTTGGAAAATGCTTGCCCTTGTTTTTTGCGAGGAGATTCCGAAGTCTACAGAAGAAAAGAAAAATTTTTTGAGGCGGAATAAAATCGCAGTTTACGATTCAATCAAGGAATGCACAATTTGCGGCTCATCTGACAGTTCAATCCGAAGCGTTGTTCCTTCCGACATAAAATCGATTATTGAAAATTCCAAGGTCAAAAAAATTCTTGCCAATGGAAAAACTGCCGCAAAATATTTTCTAAAATATCAGGATGAAAATTTGTGCTCCATGCTAAAAACGCTTCCGTCCACAAGTCCTGCCAACGCTTCATTTTCCCTTGAAAAACTTGCGGAAATTTGGCGTGCGGAATTTGAAAAATAAATTCAAGTCATTTTTTTTGCTTTTCAAATCCCATAGAAAATATTTTCAGTTTGTTCTATAATACTGCCACATCATTTTTTACAGAGGCTTTTTATGTCTAACTATCCTTTTCAAAATATCGAAGTAAAATGGCAGAAGTACTGGGAAGAAAACAAAACTTTCCGCGTAGAAGAAGACAAATCATTTTCAAAAGAAAAACGCAGATATATTCTTGATATGTTTCCGTATCCGAGTGGTGCGGGGCTTCATGTAGGACATCCTGAAGGCTACACTGCCACAGATATTTACAGCCGCTACTTGCGCATGAACGGCTACAATGTTTTGCATCCGATGGGATATGATTCATTCGGGCTTCCTGCTGAAAACTATGCGATAAAAACTGGAACTCATCCTTCAATCACAACAAACGCTAACATTGCGAATTTTACACGCCAGATAAAAGCTCTTGGATTCAGTTATGACTGGGACAGATGCGTTTCAACTTGTGAGCCTGAATATTATAAATGGACTCAGTGGATTTTCCTTCAGCTTTACAAAAAAGGCTTGGCTTACGAGGCTGCAACTCCAATCAACTGGTGTCCTTCCTGCCTTACAGGTCTTGCAAACGAGGAAGTAAAAGAAGGCAGGTGCGAAAGATGCGGTGCAGTTGTAACACGCAAGACAATCCGCCAGTGGATTTTAAAAATCACCGATTACGCAGAACGTCTCCTTGAGGATCTTGATTTGCTTGACTGGCCTGAAAGTGTAAAGCTCATGCAGAAAAACTGGATTGGAAAATCTTGCGGTGCGGAAGTTGAATTTGAAGTCGCTGGCAAAGACGGAAACGGAAGCGGAAAATATTTGAAAGTATACACAACAAGAGCCGACACGCTTTTTGGCTGCACTTACATGGTAATGTCACCGGAACACAAAATGCTTAAGGAACTCACAACTCCAGAGCAGAAACCGGCAGTAGAAGCTTATGTTGAAGAGGCCGCAAAAAAATCCGACCTTGAGCGCACTGACTTGAACAAGAACAAAACAGGAGTCTTTACAGGAAGCTACGGAATTGATCCTGTAAACGGAGCGAAGGTTCCAATCTGGATTTCTGATTACGTTTTGACTTCTTACGGAACTGGCGCGATTATGGCTGTTCCTGCGCACGATGAGCGCGACTGGGATTTTGCAAAGAAATTCAATCTGCCGATTATAAAAGTAATTGCTACAAAAGAAGACATTGTTTCTCTTGGCGGTGGAGATGAAAAGAAAGGCGCGGAACTTTTACAGGCCGCTTCAAAAAATCCAGAGGAATACAAAAAGCTTGTTGATGCCCACCCGGAAATTTTCTGCGTGGCAAACGAATGCACTTCCGCAAAGGACGGATATTCAATCAATTCGGAATTCATTACAGGAAAAAGCACAAAAGACGCGATTCAGGAAATGATAAAATTCCTTGAAGAAAAAAAATGCGGAAAGGCAACTGTAAACTACAAGCTCCGCGACTGGATTTTCAGCCGTCAGCGTTACTGGGGAGAGCCAATTCCTCTTGTTCACTGCGAAAAATGCGGATGCGTTCCAGTGCCGGAAAAAGACTTGCCTGTAAAGCTTCCTGATGTAAAATCCTATCAGCCAACAGGAACTGGCGAAAGTCCTCTTGCCGCAATCGAATCCTGGGTTAACACGACTTGCCCTAAATGCGGAGGAAAGGCAAAGCGCGAAACAAACACAATGCCTCAGTGGGGCGGCTCATGCTGGTATTATCTTCGCTACCTTGATCCAAAAAACAATTCAGAGTTCTGCTCAAAAGAAAAAGAGGAATACTGGATGCCGGTTGACCTTTATGTAGGCGGAGCTGAGCACGCGGTTCTTCACCTTTTGTATGCAAGATTCTGGCACAAAGTTCTTTACGACATAGGAGCAGTTTCAACAAAAGAGCCGTTCCATCGCCTTATAAACCAGGGACTTATAACTTCGTTTGCATTCCAGCGAAAAAACAAAACTCTTGTTCCAACTGACGAAGTTGAAGAAAAGGACGGAAAATATTTTGAAAAGGCGACAGGCGAGCAGGTTGAGCAGATTATCGCCAAGATGTCAAAGTCGCTCAAGAATGTTGTAAATCCTGATGAAATGATTCAGAAGTACGGAGCCGATTCTGTGCGTATGTACGAAATGTTCATGGGACCGCTCACTGTTTCCAAGCCATGGAACACGCAGGGACTCGTAGGAATAAACCGCTTCCTTGAAAAAGTCTGGAACATAAGCGAAAAGCCAATGGACGAAATCGACATAAAAGGCAAGCTTGAAGACAAAGCTCTTGTTGCGCTTAGAAAAACTTTCGCCCAGACAATCAAAAAAGTTACGGAAGACACTTCTTCTCTCAGCTTCAACACCGCAATCAGCCAGATGATGATTTTTATAAACGAAGCTTCAAAGTTCAATTCACTTCCAAAAGAAATGTGGAAGGATTTTGTTCTTATTCTTAGCCCTTATGCTCCTCACCTTGGCGAAGAGCTTTGGCAGAAACTCGGCGGAACAAAAACTGTGGCTTACGAAAAATGGCCTTCGTTCAGCGAGGAATTCTGCAAGGAAGACAGCATTCAGATTGTCGTAATGATAAACGGAAAACTCCGCGACAAATTTGAAGCTGCTCCCGGAACAGACGATGAAACGCTCAAGAATCTTGCTTCCCAGACAGAAGGCTATAAAAAGTTCACAGACGGAAAGACAATTGCAAAAGTCATTGTTGTAAAAGACAAGCTTGTAAACATCGTGGCAAAGTAAATGAACTCGACAAGCTTAAAAGCCCATTACATCAAAGTGGCAGGAGTTGTGGCTCTTGTTGGAAATGCAGTTCTTGCCGCTGTGAAGTTTTTGTTCGCATATCTTTCAGGTTCTCTTGCGGTTGCAGGTGATGCAATTGACAGTTCCACCGATGTTCTGATTGCGCTTGTAACTTTGTTTGTAAGCCGCATAATTCAGCAGCCTGGTGACAAGGAGCATCCTTGGGGGCACGCAAGAGCCGAAACTACTGCGACAATGGCCTTGGCTTTTATAATTTTCTTTGCGGGCGCGCAGATTGTACTTTCCGCAGCAAAAAAAATTATCCTGCATGATTTTCAGGCTGAAACTTCACTTGTGGCGGTTTATGCGGCCGTTGTTTCGATTGTGGGAAAATCTCTTCTTGCTTTGATTCAGTTTCACTACGGAAAAATCGCCGAAAGCGAAATTGTAAAGGCAAACGCCCAGAACATGAAAAGCGACATAATGCTTTCCGCGGCAGTTCTTGCAGGCCTTTTATGCTCCGAATTTTTTAAGCTTCCTTTCCTTGACCCGGCAATTGCGCTGCTTGTGGGGCTTTGGGTTATAAAAAATGCCGCCTCCCTTTTTGCGAGGATGAACCTTGAGCTTATGGATGGAAACGCCGACAGCTCGCTTTATAAAAAACTGTTCGATGCGGTTGCGACAGTTTCTGGTGTTCAAAATCCGCATAAGGCAAGAATCCGCAGAATGGCTTCAAGCTTTGACATTGACTTGGACATTGAAGTTGACCCGTCGCTTTCCGTTTACGAGGCGCACGAGCTTAGCGAGCAGGTTGAAAGTGCAATCCGCAGGAAAATTCCTGAAATTTATGACATTGTGATTCATGTTGAGCCGAAAAATTCCGATTTGCATCAGCCCAAGGAAGAATTCGGCTTGAATCCTCAGAATTTATGAGGAATATTTAATATTCTTTTGGAAAATTCAATATTTGCGAAGAATAACTTATATCCTTGAATATTTATACAAAGAACTCAGGAATATACAAAAATCTTCAAGAATATGTATAAAAATACAAGAATATCTCTTATTTTTGAAGAAAACTCCTTAAAACTGAAAATTCACACTTGAATGAAGCGTTCATGAGGCTGTTTTTGAAAATAATCACGAATTTCTTTGCGGCTTTCTTCATTTGACTTGTAATTAAGCATTTTTGTCTGGAAATAATGTCCGAATTCGAACTGCGCGCAGTAGTACGAAAAAAATCTCTGAATCCGCGTCTTGTGGAATTCCTTTGGCTGGAATTTTTCAACATTGTCTATAAAGTTCAACGCAGTTTGCATCCTGTCAATTGTAATTTTTTCCGCGGAATCTTCAAGGCCGTTTTTTATTTGCGCGAAAATCCAGGGACGTTCGGCGGCGGCTCTTGCAATCATGATTCCGTCTGCTTCCGGGGCTTTTTGAATGGCAAACTTTGCGCTGGCGGTGTCCTTTATGCAGCCATTTACATAGACTTTGATTTTTTTTTCATACCGCTGTGAAAGTTTTTTCGCAAACTCGTACCTTGGAAGTCCGCGGTATTTTTCCTTGATTGTGCGCGCATGAAGCGTTATAAGCTCAACTCCGTTTTCTACAAGCATATCTGTAAAGTTGAAAAAAGTTTGCTCCGTGAAATTTTCGTTTCCAAGCCTGCATTTTACGCTAAATCTGAAATGGTTTTGTGTTTTTTCTTCTATTAAATCCAGCGATTTTTTTACTTTTGAGACTGCTTCTGCGGTTTCTTTTAGCGGCTTTAGCATCCAGGCGATTCCGGCTCCGATCTTGTAGATTTGCGGGGCAGAACAGCCCATGTTCAAGTCGATTCCGATTCCGCCTTTCTCGCACACAATTTCAGCTGCCTTTGCCAACGATTCCGCGGAAGTTCCCGTGAGCTGCCACACGATTTTTTCCGGGCAGGGTCCGTTCATAAGATAATATTTTTCAAACGGTCCCATATTCAAAAGCGAAGAGGCATTTATCATTTCGGTGAAATATTCATCGCAGCCTCCGAATTCTTCCACAGAAATCCTGAATGCTTCATGGCTCAAGGTTGCCATTGGCGCGCAGATAAGTTTCATTTTGAATTCAAGTATTCCGCAAAAAGTTCAGCGGCATCAGCGCAGAGTTCCGGGCAAGGGCGTTTTTTGTAGTACTCTTCTGTTCTTTTTTCTGAAACTGGAGAATCTGCTTTTCCTTCAACGGAATTTTTTCGCAGGTAGTTTTGGGATTGTCCGAGCGGAGAAAGTCCAAGAAGTTCCCGGCAGATAAACGAGCCGTTCTTTTTCTTGAACTTTTCGCACAAAAATTGTCCGTCTTTGTAAACTGAATCCTTGGCTTCTTTGTCTTTTGGGTCTGAACTGCCGTTTTTTATGCTCAATGCAAGCAGCATTCCGTTTACCGCACCGCACATTTCACGCAGCCTGCAAGTTCCGCCGCCAAATGCCTGGGCAGATTTTAATGCAAGCTCCCGGTCAATTCCAAGTTCCCCACAGAAAACTTCAAGAACTGACTGGGCGCAATTGAAACCGCTTAGAAAATTTTCCTTTGCGCGTTTTTTTGCTTCTTCCGGGGAAATCATAGCACCTCTATAGATTTTGCGGCTTCTTCAATAAAAGAAGCGTCAAGAGATTCAATTTCGCCTTTGTCAACAGCAGCAGACATATTCTGTTCGATTGGAATGCGGGCAAGAACTTTTAGATTGAATTCTTCCGCGATTTTTCCGATGTTGCTTTCACCGAAGACTTTTATTTCTTTTCCGCAGTCCGGGCATTTTACGTAGCTCATGTTTTCTACAAGGCCCAAAACCGGAACATTCATCATGTTTGCCATGTTTACGGCTTTTTCAACGATTACGCGCACAAGCTGCTGCGGCGAAGAAACAATTATAATTCCGTCTATTGGAAGCGACTGGAAAACTGTGAGCGGAACATCTCCAGTTCCCGGCGGACAGTCAACGAACATAAAATCAACGTCTTCCCAAAGAACATCTGTCCAGAACTGGCGCACTGCCCCGGAAATAACTGGACCACGCCAAACAACCGGATCAGTTTCGTTCTGCAGAAGGAAATTCATCGACATAAGCTGAATGCCTGACTTTGACTTGACTGATTTTAAGTATCCGCCTTCGCTTCCGTCGCTGTTTTTTTCTGAAACACTTTCAGCGCGCACATTTCCAAGCCCGAATGAAGTTGGAATGGAAGGTCCTGTAATGTCAGCGTCAAGAATTGCTGTCCTGAATCCGTCTTTATTTACTTTGCAGGCTAAAAGACTTGTTACAAGCGATTTTCCGACTCCGCCTTTGCCAGAAACAATTCCGATAACTTTTTTTACAGAAGAGCCTGAATGAAGATTTTCCTTTAAAGGCTTTTTTTCACATTTGTCTCCGCAGCTGGAGCAGTTTCCACCACAAGCCATTTTTCACCTCTATTTTTTTGTATTTAGTTTGCAATGAATATAATCAAATTTCCTCAAAAATACAATAAAAGATATGCAATGACAGGGCAAGCGCATTATAAATGTATTCAGCATAAAACTGGCTTTCAGTCACGGTTTTCTGGTTCAAAATCGCGCAATGATGCGCCACAAGCTGATTGTTGCAAAGTAACCATAGAATTGAGCGCTCACGCGGTCGCAACAATCAGAGTGTTTTTTCCCTCACGAACCGTTCCTTCGCACAAACTTTACTTAAAATATTTATAATGCGTTTGCCGTGTATGCAATGATAATATGCGTTATGCACAGTAAATATATTGAAGAAAATATAAAAAAATGTTAATCTATAATTCACTCTCAGTAAAAAGTGGTAAAATAAACTTTTTAGTGGGGGGGGGGTACTTGTTGGTATTTTATGCTTCGTTACTGACTTTTATTTTGAGCCTTTTGCTGACTTGGCTTATAATAAAGATTTGTAAAAGATACGAAATTTATGATGAAATAGATCCTCGCAAGATTCATAGCGGAAACATTCCTCGTTTGGGAGGTGTCGCAGTCTTTGTGTCTTTTTTTGTTTGCGCAGGAATCTACGTCTGCCTTTTTCAGAAGGGAGCATTTGATTTTGCCTGGCAAGCATTTTTAGGACTGCTTTTGATATTTGCCTTTGGATTTATTGACGACCTTGTTGATTTGCACGCACGGTTTAAGTTTTTAATTCAGATTGCCGCGGCTCTTTTGGTTGCGCTGAGTCCTGTTGGAATCAACAAAATATTCTTTGTAAACTTGAATCCTGTTTTTGGAAAGATTTTTACTTTTTTTTGGATTTTGGTCTGTGTAAATGCTTTCAATTTGATTGACGGAATTGACTGGCTTTGCTCTGGAATTTCATTTCTTTCTATTATAACGTTTGGCGTTTTAAGCTTGATTTTTAGAACATACTCATTTTCACTTTATTTTATTCTTGCGGGCGCAATTGCAGGATTTATGGTTTTCAATAGACCGCCGGCAAGAATATTCCTTGGAGATTCAGGAAGCCAGACTTTGGGTTTTGCTGTTGCAGTTTTTCCGCTTATTTACAAAGAATCTCCAAGTTTTGAGTATAACAAGATGCTCATAATGCTTCTTATTGCGTCTATTCCTCTTACAGATGTTATTGCCGCCACTTGGAGAAGACTCCGTGATCACCGTTCTATTTTCAGTGCGGACAGATCCCATATTCACCACAAAATGCTTAACGTTGGATTTTCACGATGCGCGACAATTGTATTCCTTTTGTGCCTTCAGGTTCTTATCTGCTTTTCAGTTTTGATTTCATACAAGCTTACTGTAAGAGTTGCGACTGCCGAGCTTTGCCTGTTTTTGGCTATAGTTGAGCTTGTTTTTATCACATTCCATTATCTGAATCATTCTGTAAATCTTAGAAGAACAGGACATCTTCAAGACCATCCAATGGAAGAGCACTAATCCTGTGTGTTTTTTTCGCTTCCGGTTATAAGCGGAACGTGCTTCCTGTTAGAACAGGAACGTTGTTTTTCTTTTAAGCGGAAACCTCTTCCTCTTCTAATAGGAATGCTTCTTTTGTTTGAGTAGGAACATTCTTTTTGTTCATGCGGAAATGTTTTTTTCTGGAAAATTCCCGTGCTTTTCACTTTGTTCTTATTTTGTTATACTTTCTGAAAATAAATTTCTGTCCACTTGATTTTTGGACAAAGAAAATTTTTAAGGAAAAACTATGTTAAGTCAAAAAGATTTGTTTAAATCCGCTGTGTTGAATGCTGTGAATCAGTTTAAAATTGAAAATAAAATAGATTGCCCTGAAATTGACGAAAAGCTTGTGCGTGTGGAAAATCCGCCGCGCCCTGAAATGGGAGACTTGGGAAGCCCGATGTTTCCGTTCGCCAAAATGTTCAGAATGGCTCCTCCTGCAATTGCCGCCTCCGTTGCCCAGTCGCTTAAAAAATCCGCGGAAAACGATGCGTCTCTTGCTTCTCTTGGTGAATTTGACGCTGCCGGTCCTTATGTGAATATAAAGTTAAATAAGGCTGCTTCTGCTTCAGGAATTCTGGCTTCGATTGTTTCTCAGGGGGAAAACTACGGCTCTTTTGATTCCGCAGGAAAAAAGCCTCTTGAAGGCCAGCGGATTATGGTTGAATTCTCTTCGCCGAACACAAACAAGCCGCTTCATCTTGGACATCTTCGCAATGACGCCCTTGGTGAAAGCGTGAGCCGGATTCTAAAAAAAGCGGGTGCGGAAGTTTTCAAAGTTGACCTTATTAACAACCGCGGAATCCATATCTGCAAATCCATGTTGGCGTACAAGCTTTTCCATGAGGCAAAAAATGAAACCCCGGAATCTCTTGGAATGAAGGGAGATCATTTTGTAGGCCAGTGCTATGTTGAGTTTGACAAGTATTCCAAGGAGCACCCGGAAGCCGTTCAGCAGGCGGAAGAAATGCTTGTAAAATGGGAGCAGGGAGACAAAGAAGTCCGCGGGCTTTGGCAGAAAATGAACAGCTGGACTTTGGACGGACTAAAGGAAACTTATAAGAGAACTGGAATTGTCTTTGACAAATTCTATTTTGAAAGCGACACTTATCTAAAAGGAAAAGATGAAATCTTAAAAGGACTTGAAAAGGGTGTATTCTTTAAAGCTCCCGATGGTTCTGTGAGAATTGATGTTACCGATGTTGTTGGAAAAGGCAAGGATGAAGACAGCCACGAAAAAGTTCTTCTTAGAAAAGACGGAACTTCTGTTTACATAACCCAGGACATTGGAACTGCAATCAGCCGCCACAATGACTGGCCTTTTAATCAGCTTGTTTACGTTGTTGCAAGCGAGCAGAACTATCATTTTAAGATTCTTTTCCATATCTTGAAAAAACTTGGATTCGGCTGGACTGAAAAACTGTTCCATTTGAGCTATGGACTTGTAAACCTTCCGAGCGGAAGAATGAAAAGCCGTGAGGGAACCGTTGTTGACGCTGATGACTTGATTGATAGCCTCCATGCTCAGGCTTTAAAGGCGATTGAAGAGCGTGGCAGGGACAATTCAGTTGGGAATCCTGATGAAGTTGCTGAAAAAGTCGCGCTGGCTGCCTTGGATTATTACCTTTTGAATGTTGCGCCGGTAAAAGATATGCTTTTTAACCCGGAAGAATCACTTAGCTTCAACGGAAACACAGGACCTTATCTTCAGTACATGGGAGCGCGCATCGCTTCAATTTTACGCAAGGCAAAAGAGCAGGGGCTTGAGCCGTCTAGTTCGGTAGAAGATTTTTCACTTTTGACTGCGGAAAGCGAATGGGCTTTGATAAAGGATTTGGAAAGATTTCCTTCTATTGTTCAAAAATCTGCGGAAACTTTAGATCCAAGCGGAATGGCTTCTTACCTTTACGATGTAAGCAAAAGTTTCAGTGCGTTTTACCGTGACTGTCCGATTGTCGGAACTGCTTCTGAAAATGAGCGTCTTGCAAAAGCCCGCCTTGCTCTTGCGCAATGCACTTTGTCTGTTTTAAAAAGCGGAATGGATCTTGTTCTTGTTCCTTACTTGGAAAGAATGTAAGGTCTATAAAAAAATTCTGCCTGCCTAAAAATTTATGCGGGCGGATTTTTTGAATTTTAATAAAACTGTATTTTCTCAATTATCAGGGCAAACGCATTATAAATGTATTCAGCATAAAACTGCTCTCCCAGACACGGTTTCGTGGTTCAAAATCGCGCAATAATGCGCTACACGCTGATTGTTGCAAAGTAACTATAGAATTGCCCGCTCACGCGGGCGCAACAATCAGAGTGTTTTTGCCCACGAAACCGTTTCTTCGCGCAAACTTTACTTAAATTATTTATAATGCGTTTGCCCTGTCTCAATTATTCTCTCTTATTGAATAAATACTTAGTTTTTTGTATACTGATGTTGTTTTACAAAAAAAAAGTGCATATTTATACAAAAATGGAGGCTCGTCTATGAACGAAAACAGTCAGAACTCAAATTTTATCGACAAACTTTCAAAACTTACTGTGGACAACGATCCCATAGATCCAGCCCTTTATGAAAAATTCAATGTCAAGCGCGGACTTAGATATGCGGACGGACGCGGAGTTTTGGTCGGACTTACAAAAATCGGAGATGTTGTAGGATATTATATCGATGAGTCTGGAAGCAAAGTCGCCATTCCTGGAAAACTGATTTACCGTGGATATAATGTTGAGGATATTGTAGAAGACGCGGAGCTTCATCATCAGTTTGGATTTGAGCAGTGCGTTTATCTTCTTTTGTTCGGACAGCTTCCTACTCAGTCGCAGCTGGATGAATTTTCAAGTTTCTTGGGAAGCCTAAGGTCTCTTCCTGAATATTTTACAGAAGACATGATAATGAAAGCGCCTTCAAGCGATATTATGAATAAAATAGCGCGCGGAGTTCTTGCCTCATATTCTTATGATCCAGATCCTGAAAACCGCGATGTTGCAAATATTCTTCGCCAGTGCATAGAGCTTATTTCCCGCTTTTCCACATTGGCCGCTTATGGCTATCAGGCAAAACGCCGCTATTATGATGGAAAAAGTATGTACATCCATAATCCGCTTCCAGAGCTTAGCACTTCTGAAAATTTCCTGCGCCTTACAAGAAACGATAAGAGCTATACTCGTCTTGAAGCTGAAATTCTTGACCTTGCGCTTATTCTTCATGCCGAGCACGGTGGTGGAAACAACTCTTCTCTTACAATCCACGTAGTTTCATCTGCGGACACAGATACTTATTCCGCTGTTGCCGCCGCGGTTGGCTCTTTAAAAGGCCGCCGCCATGGTGGAGCGAATATCCGCGTTATAGAAATGATGGACAATATCAAAGAAAATGTAAGAGACTGGAGCAACGAAAAGGAAATAGAGGACTATCTTTATAAAATCGGGAAAAAAGAAGCCTTCGACCGCACAGGACTTATCTACGGACAAGGGCACGCCGTCTATACAATCAGCGATCCGCGTGCAATTCTTCTAAGAAACAAGGCTGCAGAACTTGCAAAGGAAAAGGACTGCGAGGAAGAATTCAATCTTTACACTTCAATAGAACGGCTTGCTCCGGAAATTCTTTATGAGCTTCACGGACAAAAAAAGCGCATCTGCACAAATGTTGACTTTTATTCAGGCTTTGTTTATTCAATGCTTGGAATTCCGCGTGAGCTTTACACTCCTTTGTTTGCCATTGCGAGAATTGCCGGCTGGAGCGCGCATAGAATTGAAGAGATTGTCGCAGGAAAACGCATTTACCGCCCGGCATATAAAAATGTCGCAGAAGAGCGTGAGTATGTTCCAATGGAAAAACGTAAATAAAAAATACATTACTGATGACAAAATTCAAAAATTTGTTGACAACTCGATATAAATTTTATTATCTTTTTCATCAGATAGGAAAATGAAATGAGCAAAGAAAAACATCATCACCACGAGGAACACAAGCACGAAGAGCATGAAAAACTTCAGAATGCCGTAGCTCAGGAGAATGAAAAAAAAGAAAATGCGGAAGTTCAGGAAGAAAAAACTCTTTCCGCAGAAGAAAAAATTTCAGAGCTTGAAAAGCAGATTGACGGACTGAAAAAGGAAAATGCTGACTTAAAAGATCAGGTTTTGCGCCGTGCTGCTGATTTTGACAACTACAGAAAAAGAGCGATTCAGGAAAAGCAGGAAGCCTTTGATTTTGCAAACACAAATTTGCTAAAGGATCTTCTTGAAAGCCTTGATAACTTTGACCGCACTGTCGAAGCCGCGGCTACTGCCACAGATCCAAAGTCTATTGCTGATGGCGTTACAATGATAAACAAGAACCTCATCAGTATGCTTGAGAACAAGTACAATCTTGTTTCTTACGGTGTTGCAGGCGATGCGTTTGATCCGGATATTCATGAAGCCATTGGCTCTTCTCAAGACCCGGTAGCTTCTCCTGTTCTGAAAGTAGTTTATCTGAAAGGCTATAAACTCAAGAACAGAGTTATTCGCCATGCAAAAGTAATGGTGAGTATGCCGGACGGAACTGTAAATCCGCCGTCAGAAGAAAAGAAAGAAACTGAAGAACAAAAATAGTTTCTTCAGGAAAAGATAAATTGAATATAAAAAGAGGTAAATATTATGGGTAAGATTATTGGAATTGACTTGGGAACAACAAATTCTTGCGTCGCTGTAATGGAAAACGGCGAGCCTGTTGTAATCCAGAACTCAGAAGGCGGACGCACAACACCTTCAATCGTTGGTTTTACTGCAAAAGGAGACCGCATTGTTGGTCTTCCTGCAAAGAACCAGATGGTTACAAATCCAAAAAACACAATTTATTCTATTAAACGTTTTATCGGACACCGCTACAACGAGCTTTCTGGTGAAGCAAAGCTTGTTCCATACACTGTAAAAGACCACGGTGAAGATGTCCGTGTTGAAGTTGAAGAAAACGGAGCAAAGAAGGAATACAGCCCTCAGGAAATTTCAGCGTTTATTCTTCAGAAAATGAAGAAGACTGCGGAAGATTATCTTGGCGAAACGGTTACAGAAGCTGTAATTACAGTTCCTGCTTACTTTAACGATGCTCAGCGTCAGGCTACAAAAGATGCTGGTAAAATTGCTGGTCTTGATGTAAAGCGTATTATCAATGAGCCTACAGCAGCATCCTTGGCATTCGGATTCAACAAGGATCAGAAGCAGGAAAAAACAATCGCGGTATACGATCTTGGCGGCGGTACATTTGATATTTCAATTCTTGAGCTTGGCGACGGTGTTTTCGAAGTAAAATCTACAAACGGAAACACTCACCTTGGTGGAGACGACTGGGACCGCTGTGTTGTAAACTGGCTTATTGAGCAGTTCAAGGCTGATACTGGAATCGATCTTTCAAAGGACAGCATGGCTTTGCAGAGACTTCGTGAAGCTGCTGAAAATGCAAAGATTTCTCTTTCAAACCAGACAACAACTGAAATCAACTTGCCGTTTATTACAGCTGATGCCACAGGTCCTAAGCACTTGCAGAAAACTTTGACACGTGCCCAGTTTGAGCAGATGACAGACCATTTGTTTGAAGCTACACGCGAGCCTTGTATGAAGGCCATGAAAGATGCTGAAATTACACCTGATAAGATTGACGAAGTTCTTCTTGTCGGCGGTTCAAGCCGTATGCCAAAAGTTCAGGAAATTGTAAAGTCAATTTTTGGAAAAGAAGGAAGCCGTGCTGTTAACCCGGATGAAGCAGTTGCAATTGGAGCTGCAATTCAGGGCGGTGTTCTTGCAGGCGATGTAAAAGATGTTCTTTTGCTTGATGTTACACCTCTTTCTTTGGGAATCGAAACAATGGGCGGAGTCTTTACTCGCCTTATCAACCGTAACACAACAATTCCTACAAAGAAGAGCCAGGTTTTCTCTACAGCGATGGACAATCAGACTGCTGTAAGCATCCATGTTCTTCAGGGTGAGCGCGAAATGGCAGCCCAGAACAGAACTTTGGGTAATTTTGACCTTACAGGAATTCCTGCGGCACCTCGTGGAGTTCCTCAGATTGAAGTTACATTCGATATTGATGCGAACGGAATTGTCCATGTAAGCGCAAAGGATATGGGAACTGGTAAAGAACAGCATATTCAGATTACTTCTTCAAGCGGACTTTCTGAAGAGGAAATCAACCGTATGGTAAAAGATGCCGAGGCAAATGCCGATGCCGACAAAAAGAAAAGAGAGGCAATCGATGCAAAGAACGAAGCTGACAGCCTTGTTTATGCAACTGAAAAATCTCTCAAGGATATAGGCGACAAGATTTCTGCTGACGAAAAGTCAAAGATTGAAGCATCAATGAACGAACTTAAGGAAGCTCTTAAGGGCGATAATATCGATGACATCAAGGCTAAGGCTGAAAACTTGAAGCAGGCTTCTTACAAGATGGCTGAAGAACTTTACAAGTCTCAGGCTGCACAGCAACAGCAGGGTGCGGCAGGAGCACAGGGAACTTCAAATCCAAATCCTGATGAAGGAAAAGACGGAAATGGTTCTGGCTTCAAGGGCGCAAATAACGCTGATGATGTTGAGTACGAAGTAAAAAACTAAAATCTAATCTAAAGTAAGAGAAACGGGGTTGCCTTGAAAGAAATTTCGGGGCAACCTCGATTTTATAGGAAGACAGTATGTCTGCAAAACGTGATTATTACGAAGTTTTAGGTGTTGATAAAAATGCGGATAAGGACGCAATAAAAAAAGCTTATAGAAAACTTGCCATTCAGTATCATCCAGACCGCAATCCAGGTGATAAGGTCGCAGAGGAAAAATTCAAGGAAGCAACAGAAGCTTATGAAGTTCTAAGCGATGATCAAAAACGTCCGATTTATGATCAGTATGGCTTTGCTGGATTGGAAGGAATGGGAGGCGGAGATGCTGGCGGTGGATATAGCCACGCTTTCCATGACTTTAGCGATTTGTTCGGCGGCTCAAGCGGATTCAGCGATATTTTTGAAAATCTTTTTGGCGGCGGATTTGGCTTTGGCGGAAGTTCAGGCGGAAGAAGCAGAAGCAATAATGACGGCGCGAGTTTGCGTTATGATTTGCATATTGATTTTAAAGAAGCGGTTTATGGCTGCAAAAAAGATATAACTTTCAGGCGGGACGAGCAGTGTCCTGATTGCCACGGAACAGGAGGAGCCGCAGGCTCTTCTGTAAAGACTTGTCCTAGCTGCGGCGGAAGAGGTCAGGTTGGAAGAAGCTCTGGTTTCTTTGTTGTTCAGCAGACTTGTCCTACTTGCCACGGAAAGGGAACTGTAATTGACAAGCCTTGCGCTTCTTGCCGCGGAACTGGAGTTTTTGCAAAGTCAACAACAATGAGCGTAAAAATTCCTGCTGGCGTAGAAAACGGACGGCGGCTTTCTATCCACGGAATGGGAAATGCTGGAACACACGGCGGTTCCGCCGGAGACCTTATAATAGTTGTAAATGTACGGTCTGACAGATATTTTGAGCGCGATGGTCATGATTTGTATTGCGCAGTTCCAATAAGCATATCCCAGGCGATTTTGGGTGCTACTATAGAAATCAAGAATCTTGATGAAAAGACTTTGTCTATAAAAGTTCCGGCAGGAACTCAGCATGGAAAATTTCTCCGCATACGCGATGAAGGCGTTCCATTTGAAGGCTCTTCAAGAAAAGGCGACCTTTATGTAAAGATTATGGTTCAGATTCCTTCAAAGCTTTCCCGTCAGCAGATTGCCGCGATGGAAGCTTTTGCCGCATTGGAAAAGCCAACATCTTCGCCGGATCTTTTGACAAGAGAATCCTTAGGCTGATAAAAAATTAACATTCCCCGGCTTGATCGGGGAAAACTGTCCTAGCTCATTTCTAAGTTTCATATAATTTTTTCTTAAATTTCTGCCGATAGTATGATATACTGTTGTATAAACCCAAGAGCGAGGTGCAGAGATGTATAAGACTAAAAGACATGCCGTTTCAATTGCAACGGGAGCCGTTTTTCTTGTAATTTTAGCTTTCTTAGTTTCAGCCGTTTCTCCTGCTGTAAAAAATGCACGTGAAAATGTTATATTCTTTGCCTTTACAACAACTTCTGTTGTTTTTTCAATCATCTATGTTGTTGTTACGCATTTAAAAAACGGAATTCTTGACATAATCCGGAACAAGGCGTTTTTTACAAAGGAAACTGGCATTTTAAGTGAATTTATCGATAAAATCCGTTTCTGCTATTCGCTGGATGATTTTTACGAGGCGATTTCTTCAGTTCTTGAATTAAAAGGTGACTGCTCTGTTCTTTTTATTGACCGTGAAAAAGACTATGTCCTTTACAACAGCCCGGATAGAATTTCCTGCTCTAAATCCGTAATGGATGCGCTCAGGCTTAACTATCCTGTTACTTGGAGCGAAGGCTATTTCTTTATGGGAGATGAATTCGGCATTGTAACAAAGCAGAGCCAGGCGCGCGGTTTTATTCTTTCAAGAAATAAAAAGCACCTTTACGTTTTCTGCCGATACACAAAGCTTTTTGATTCTGAAATTTACAAGCTTCTTTATGATGAATTCGCGCGTTTTCAGGCCAGGGCACTTACAATCAGCAATTTGTCTGAAATTTCTTCACTTTCAAGAGAATGGAAGCAGCTTGCGGACACACAAAAGTCGTTCTTGCCGCTGGATATGCCTAAGATTGACAAGCTTTCTGTTGCGGCATATTACCGTCCGCTTGTAAATGTTTCAGGAGACTATTATTCAGTTCTTCCGATTTCTTCGACAAAAACACTACTTATGCTGGGAGACGTTTCTGGAAAAGGTCTTGCGGCCGCGCTGGTCATGGGACTTGTTATGAACACAGTAAAAATTCTTGGAGACAAGGAAAATCTTCCTGCCATGATTAGGGCTGTTGACAAGGCGATAAAAGGAATGAAGCTTCAGGATAAATACACGGTTCTTTTTATTGGAATCGTTGATACTGAAAAAATGACAATCCGCTATGTAAACGCTTCCATGTCTGATCCGCTGATTATCACAAATTCTCCGTCCGGCTATAGAATCAAGCCTCTGACTTCCAACTGTTCACTTGTTGGAATTATTGACATTGACGATGTTCAGGTTGATGAGCAGCGTTTGTTCCGCGATGATGTTATTCTTATGGCTTCCGACGGTGTTTCTGAAGTTATGAATGACGAAGGCGTGGAACTTGGGGATACAGAACTTTATCAAAAGACGATTAAAAAGAGCGCGGCAAAGTCGCCAAAAGAATTTATAGATGATGTTGTAAATCTTATTATGGAATACAACGGTGGAAAAAAGCTCAGGGACGACGTTACAATGATGGTCGCCAAGGTCGAGAGGTAGAAAATGATTTTTGTTGTTATAAATATTATTATCTGCGCTATTCTTGTTTATATTTCATTTAGCATTGATAAAAATGTAAAGGGAAATTCTTCCAACGCAAGCCTTGTAAACTTGTTTTTGTTCTTGGGTGTTATATTTTTATTTATGGCGATTACAATTATACTCTGTCTGGACAATTCAGTGCAACATACTTTGCTTTCCAATCCAGATGGAACGCAGTCGCTTCATGTTGAGCTTCATAACTCATTTCCAGCAGCCTTGCTTTCAGGAAGATTCACTTACCTGATTATGGGCTGGTTTGCTGTGTGCAGCTGCAGCTATATGCTTGTTTTTCCGGATTATAAAAAATACAAGACTGTTACATTTTTTCAGGTTTTGCTTTTTATTCTTGCAGTTTACATGGTTTTCTTTGCTCCGAACGCATTTACTTCGGTTACGCTTGCAAAAGGAAACTTCCTTCGCATTTCTTCTGGAATCGTATTTAAAGGAAAACTGAGTGGCGCATTCAATGTTTCCTGGCTTACTTTTTACAACTTTCTTTACAGGGGTTTGATTCCGGCATTTGTTTGCGTCATGGTTATTGTCCGCGCTGAAAATACAACTTCAAAACTCAAGCAGCAGAATATGCTTCAGAATGTCTTTGGAATCATGCTTTCCTGGGTGGTTTTCTGGTATATAAATCTCTGCTCTGAAATTCATCCGGTTCTTAACAACTTTGCTCCGATTGGATTTATTCCAGAACTGTATTTCTTTGCGCGTTCAAATGGTAATGACGAAATTGTTGACGCTAGAATTCTTTTGATGGGCTTTGTGCGCCTTTTGATTGGATTTGTTGCGCCGATGCTTGCTTCCGCAGTTTTCTTTATTATTCTTCTGCCGGTTTCAAATGTTAATATTCGTATTTTTGAACTTTTGATTTATGTTGCGATTGCGTTTGTTTTCTTTGTGTTTATGCTTTTCCGCAGGAAGTTCAAGAATTCCGAGCTTTTTAGAAACAAAATGTATTCGGAAGATTTTGAGCGCGACATAACTTCAATAGATTTCAACCTTGAAGCGAATGAAATTACAGGAAGTGTATTCAATGTATTCAAAAAATATGTCGGCTCTTCTTCAATGAAAATTCTTATTGAAGATGGCGTTGGCAACATGATCTGCATTTATTCTTCTGACGGTGACAAAAGTTTTTCTACTCCGATTGACCAGTCAGTTGCGGATGTTTTATTGAACAACCATCATCAGATTGTTTTCCGCGAATTTGCCCAGACCAACAATTCCGTTGCCTCTGTAAGAAGCAAAATTCTTGGAGTAATGGACAGAACAAATTCAGATGCGATGATTATGCTGAGCGAAGGCCGCCAGTTTATCGGCTTGATTCTTCTTGGCAAAAAAATCAGCGGAAACATTTATTCTGAATACGATTACGAGGTCTTTAACAAGTTCTATTCAAATTTCTTTGTTGTAGGATATTACGTAAAGAACATCATGAACGAAGCCGTAGTTGGAACTGTAAAACGCGAAATCAGAATGTCCGGGCAGATTATTACTTCTATCCAGGAAAACATGGATTTAATAAAAAGCAAGAAAGTTGATGCTGGCTATCTTATGGTTCCTGCCCACAACATTGGCGGTGAATTTGTGGACATGATTCGCCTTACAGACACGCGGCACATTTTTGTAATCGGAGCTTTAAGCGGAAAAGGAATAGCGGCTTCAATGGGAATGGTTATCTTGAAGTCCATTATCAGAACTTTCCTTTCTGAAACCACAGACTTCAAGCTGCTTGTTGCAAAAGTGAATACATTTATCCGTGAAAATCTTCCCAAGGGAACTTTCTTTGCCGGAACTTTTGGAATTCTTGATTTCAATACAGACACAATGTATTATATCAACTGCGGAATTCCTGCGTTGCTTGTGTACACTCGCGCATATAACAATGTTATTGAAGTTCAGGGTGAAGGACATATTCTTGGATTTGTAAAAGATGTGGCTCCGTACATAAAAGTAAAGAAAGTCAAGCTTTCCGAAGGCGACATAGTTATGATTGTAACAGACGGAATCATTGATACAAAGTCTTTGCGCGGAGACATCTTCGGAAAAACAAGAACTCAAACTGCTCTTATGGAAAATTCCGGCTATCCTGCTGAAAAAATGGCGAAGTTCACTTATGATGCTCTTGTTGAATTTACTTCAAAGGAACTTGAAAACGACATTACAATACTTGTTATGAAATATTTGGGAAATCAGGCTCAGGCTTAAGATTTTATAAAAAGATTTTTAAAAGAGGCAAAAAATGAATCAGCTTGCTCTTAAAGAAAAAATTGGTGTTAACTATATGCTGCTTGAGCTTACAGGCACTTTGGATTCCTACACGATTACTGAGCTTCAGGAAAAGCTTTTTGAATATATTGCTGACACGAACGTTGTCCTTGATTCAAGCCAGATAATTCAAGTTGACTCTTCTGGCGTTGGACTTATTCTTGCAGGGCATAATGATGCGGAATCTTCCGGGACTAAGCTTTTTATAATGAATCCTTCCGAGCCGGTAAAGCGCGCTTTGGAGCGGACTGGATTTTTCGATATGTTCCATATAATTCATTCAGTTACTGAGGTTTCTGATGACTAGAAAAATTCTTTTGGCGGCTTTTGCAATTGCCGGAATTTTTTGTCTTGCAGGCTGCGAAAAAAAAGCTTATGCCCAGTCTTCAAAGCCGATTGTAAAAATTCCATCTGCGGAAGAAGAAAAGTTCAGCAGAGTTTTTCAGAAAATGTCTGCCAGAGCAAAAGAAGCCATTTGTGTTACAGAAGAAAATAAGACGGAATTTATAAAAGATCTTTATGCGATTCTTGAGGAGGAAAAAACATTCCGCCCAGATGACAAAAGCCTTTTCTTTTTAATTGACAAAAAGCACACCGTGTCTTCTTCTTATGCGCCAAAAGACTTAGTTTCTTTGAAAAAAAACAGCCTTTTTGACTTGAACAAAGCTGGAATGAAAATCCGCCCGGAAGCTTATTCTGCTTTAAATGAAATGGCGCAGGCCGCATTAAATGATGGAATAAGACTGTTGGTAAGCTCTGCCTACCGTTCTTATTCTTATCAGGAAAATCTTTTTAACTACTGGGTAAGTGTTGACGGACTTGAAGAGGCTGAACGTGAAAGCGCGCGCCCCGGAACAAGCCAGCATCAGCTTGGAACAGCAGTTGACTTTGGCTCGATTTCTGATGACTTTGACAAAACCCAGATGGGACAATGGATCTATAAAAATGCCGCTGATTACGGCTGGTCTCTTTCGTTTCCAAAAGGCTATGAAGATGTTACCGGCTACCGCTGGGAATGCTGGCACTTCCGCTACATAGGAAAAAACGCCTGCCGTTTTCAGCAGAAGTGGTTCGGCGGAATCCAGCAGTTCATGCTTGAATTTATAGACTGCTGGAAAAACACAAATTAAATTTTTACTCCCAAAAGCTTGGCGACTTCTTCCGCTGTTGTAAACTGGATTGCGTGAATTCCAATTGAAGCGGCGGCTTCGCAGTTATCTTTTCTGTCGTCAACGAACACCGTGTCTTTTGCAGGAACATTTTCCGCCTCAAGGATTATTTTCCAGAAGTTTGTGTCCGGCTTGGAAACTCCCATGTAGCACGAGCTGTATGTCTGGTCAAAAATCGCATAGTCGCCGCGCTCAAGGTGGTTAAAATAATGCGCAGAAACTGTGTTTGTTCCGCACACAACTCTGTTTCCCTCCGAACGCAAAGCCTTTACAATTGCAACAGTTTTTTCGTTTCTTACAGGATGAAAAAGCCACCTGAACCAGTCTGTTTTTACGGCAATTCCGCTTCTCTTTGAAAATTCCGCCCAGAATTCGTTTGTGTCAATTATTCCATCGGAGCAAAGACTGAACAATCCTAGGCTTTCAAGCTGACCTTTGTTTGCGCCGTCTGTTTTTTTTCCGCAGATTCTTTCAAATTCTTCAACTGAAATTCCAAGAACCTTGCTTAGCTTGTCATCTAAAACCGCGGAATTTGTTACAACGCCGCCCATGTCAAAAATATAAAGCATTTTTCCTCCAGTATTTTTATTCTGAAAATATTTTTTTTAAGTCGCAGAAGTTTTCAAGTTTTTCTATGTATTTTGAAGCTTTTCCGAATCCGTAGGAAGCCCAGATAAAAGGAATTCCTGCCTGCCTGCAAGCGTCCTCGTCTCCCTTTGTGTCGCCGATGTAAACTGCGGAATTCATTCTGTTTCTTGCCATCAGAATTTGAATGTTTTCCGCCTTGGATTTTCCTGTGCGCCCGAAGCATTCGTAGTCTTTTATAAAAGGTGAAAGTCCTGTTTTTTCCATTGTAAGCTCAATGTATCCATTTTGGCAGTTGCTTACAATGTAAAAGTTTTCCGAAGATGAAAGTTCCTTTATTGTTTCAATTACGCCAGGATATGTTATGTCGAATGTGTTTTCCCTGATTGCAATCTGCTCTTCCGTGCAGCAGTAGGACATGAGTTTGCTTTGTTCTGCCTTGCTGAGTTCCGGCCATAAGTCGCTTGCGATTGTGTCCATTGTTTTTCCGAATTCCTGCTGAAGAACCTGGGCGTTTACTTTTTTTGCCTTTAGTCCGGACATTTCAATTGCCTTGTTCCAGGCGACTGCGACAATTCCTGTTGTGTTCCAGATTGTGCCGTCTATGTCCAGAATAATTCCATTAAAACCGCTGTTTTTCATATTTTATATTATAACGAATTTTATGCTGCGTAAAAAGTATGCGGCAAATTTTTTGATAAAAACAATAATTATTGAAACGTTTCTATAAAAATTGATTTTTTTTGCTTTTTTTGTGTTGCAAAACAAAAAATCTGATTTATAATGAAAATCACCTTAGAAAGAAAAAAGGTTTATGCATTACTAATGAAGGAGGCAATTGCATGAAAAAGTTAGTAGCTACAGTTTTGGGAGTAGCATTGGTTGCGTCAGTAGCAACATCAGCACCTTGGGGAAAGAAGAAGGCTAAAGGTAAGACAACTGGCGGAAAGGTATTGAACATCGCTGTTTGGAACGACGAATTTCCAGCACGTTTTGAAAAATACTACAAATCAAAAGTTCCAGCTGGTGTAAAAGTTAACTTTATCCAGACTCCAAACCAGGGAAACGCTTATCAGAATAAGCTTGATGAAGCTCTTCTTGCACAGAACTCAGCAGCAGCAGACGAAAAGATTGATATGTTCCTTGTTGAAGCTGACTATGCATTGAAGTATGTTGACACTCCATATACTCTCGATGTAGTTAAAGACATCGGTCTTACAAAGGCTGATTTGGCCAACCAATTCAAGTATACAAAAGACATCATGACAGACTCTAAAGGAGTTCTCAAAGGTGTTTCTTGGCAGGCTTGTCCGGCTGGATTTATCTATCGCCGCTCAATCGCAAAAGCTGTTCTTGGAACAGACGATCCGGCAAAAGTACAGGAAGCTCTTTCTAACTGGGACAAGTTTGACTCAGTTGCTGCAAAGGCAAAGGCAAAGGGATACTTCATGCTTTCTGGATTCGATGATGCATTCCGTGTATTCTCTGACAACGTAAAGACAAAGTGGGTTGTAGGAAACAAAATCAAAGTTGATCCGATGATCCAGCGCTGGGTTGACATGACAAAGACATACACAGACAAGGGCTACAACAACAAGGCTAACCTTTGGTCAGCAGAAAGCTTCCAGGGTGCAAAGAAAGACGGAAAAGTATTCGGATACTTTGGACCAGCTTGGTTCATTGACTTCTGTCTTGCTCCTAACACTCTCGATGATCCTGCAAAGGGAAATGTTGTTGGAAACGGTTCTTATGGCGATTGGGCATTCTGCAAAGGACCTATGGGATTCTCATGGGGTGGAACTTGGATTTGCGGTGCAGCAGGTTCAGACAATGTTGACTTGATTAAAGACATCATGCTCACACTTACTTGCGAAAAAGACACAATGGTTCGTATTGCTACAGAAATGGGCGACTTCACAAACAACGCTCCTGCTATGCGCGAAGTTGCAGCATCTGACTACCAGAACCCATTCTTGGGTGGACAGAACCACATGGCAGTATTCATCGATTCTGCTGATTCTATCGACAAGAGCTGTATGTCTATGTACGACCAGGGTATGACAGAAAAACTTATGGCTGCTATGTCTGACTACTACAACGGAAAAGTTTCACTGGATCAGGCTTGGAACAACTTCTATACTTCTGTTATCGAACTTTATCCAAACTTGTCTAAATAATTGATGTAATTCTTATCACTGAAACCATGGCTTAATGGTTTCAGTCTCAAGGTTGCAGAAAAAAAGTGCCGCCTTTTTAAGGTGGCACTTTTTTTACCCGTTTTTTTCAATAGAAATGCTTCCCTCTATGATGTGTTGCTATTATTTCTGAGAGGATTTAATGAAAAATGATGTTAAAAAAAGTGCGAATAGAAAGCATACCATCCAGTATGACAATTGGGGATATGTTTTTATTGCGCCATTCTTTGTAATTTATATTATATTTTCGCTCATTCCGCTTTTGACAACTTTTATTTTTAGCTTGTTTGAGTATTACCGAGTAGGACTTCTTACTGTTGGACCTACTTTTATTGGTTTAGAAAATTTCAAGGCGATATTTACTGCTGGCGACAGCTTGGGAAAATATTTCCTTAATACACTTATAATGTGGGTCATGGGGTTTGTTCCGCAGATTATAATTTCTTTGCTTCTTGCTGTTTGGTTTACAAATACAGAACTTAACCTTAAAGGTCAGGGATTCTTTAAGACAGTTATTTACATGCCTAACTTGATTATGGCGGCGACATTCGCAATGTTGTTCTTTACTTTGTTCTCGCCTAACGGTCCTGTAAACGGCATGATTCGCTCTATTGTTGACAAAACAAATGAAACAGCACTTGGACTTGGTGCGGCTGAGCCAATGAAGCCAATCTACTTCTTTACTTCTACGGCTTGGACTAGAACTTTGGTTGCTACAATGAACTTCCTTATGTGGTACGGAAACACAACAATCTTGCTTATGGCTGGTGTTATGGGAATTGATAACAGCCTCTTTGAAGCAGCCCGCATAGATGGAGCTTCTCCTTCACAGGTGTTCTTTAAAGTTACAATGCCGTTGCTTTTACCGATTTTCGTTTATGTTTTCATTACTTCTTTGATTGGTGGTATCCAGATGTTCGATGTTCCGCAGATTTTGACAAATTCTGCCGGTACTCCAGATAGAACCACAATGACTATTATCATGAAGCTTAACAATCATCTTCAGAGCAAGAACTACGGACCTGCAGGAGCTATTTCTGTACTTCTGTTTGCAGTTACTGGTGTTTTAAGCGGACTTGTTTATAAGATTACTATGAGCAAGTACCAGAATAAAAGATAGGAGATAATTTTATGGAGAAATTAAAAAGTCAGGCGAAAATGCTTTCTACCAGAAGATTTATCTGCTATGCAGTTCTGGTTCTTTTGGCGATTCTTTCATTGTTTCCATTCTATATCATGGTTGTCAATGCGACTCGCTCACATCCGCAGATTCAGAGTGGATTCTCTGCTATCCCTGGAACTCAGCTTTGGCTTCATATCAAGCAGTTTATAAAGAGTGAACGCTGGTTTGATGTTGTTGCTGGTCAGCAGGTTGAACGCAAGGTTTACGGAACAAGCTATCCTATTTTTCGCGGTCTTGGTAACAGTTTCCTTGTTGCTATTTTTACAGCTGCGTTTACAACTTACTTTAGCGCAATGACTGCCTATGGAATTTATATGTACAATTTCAAAGGCAAAAAGAGCGCGTTTAAGTTCATCATGGCAGTTATGATGGTTCCAACACAGGTTTCTACACTTGGATTCTTGCAGTTGATTACAAAGCTTGGAATTATGAATTCTTATATTCCTCTTATTATTCCTGCGATTGCGGCGCCGGTTGTTTTCTTCTATATGTATCAGTCAATGGAAGCGACTTTGCCTTATTCAATTGTTGAAGCAGCCCGTGTAGACGGAAGTAATGAGTTCTATACTTTCAATGCGATTGTTTGTCCTATGCTCAAGCCAGCGTTTGCAGTTCAGTCAATCTTTGCATTCGTTAGTTCCTGGAACAACTACTTTGTTCCAGCTCTCGTAATCAGTGACAAAAAGCTTTGGACAGTTCCGATTGTTATTGCAAATGCCCGTTCTGCTGACTACATGATGTTTGACTTGGGTGTTAACTATACACTTATGACTGTTGCTATTCTTCCTTTGATTGTGATTTACTTCTTACTTTCAAGATACATTATTGGCGGTGTAACTGCTGGTGGTGTAAAAGAGTAGGGCTTTCATTTGCCAGACTTATGCCGGATTGCATTTGCAGTCCGGTTTTTTTTATGCTTAATCCATATTCTTAATTGCCCAGTTGCTGAATATATTGTATATTATCTGATATAGCAAAATTTCTACTTGAGGTAAAAATGAACGATAAAAAAGATGATGACAAGAAGCAGACTGAAAATGATCCGTATGATTTTTTCAAGCTTTCTGCAGACAATGAAAAGGGAGACAATAAGCCTTCTGGAAATGGTCCGCAGAAAGGTCCGCCTTTTTGGACAATCCTTTTGGTTCTTGCCGGTGTTCTTATAGCCGTGAACATGATGTTTTCTTCCAAGCCAACTGATTTGATTGATTTTTCGGAATTCAGGAATCTTATAGATCAGGGGCAGATTGTCCGTGTTGAGCTTGGTGAGAATTATTTTACTGGCTATACTTCGCATTCTGCAGGTACTTCTCAGCCTTCACGATTTGGCTTTATGGGAATGTCTCTTGGAACTGAAAGCGGCGGGGTCTACAGAACTTCTGGCGTTCTCATGGAAGGTTTTATTGAATTTCTTGATGAAAAAGGCGTGGACTACAAATTTGTAACTCGTCAGAACAATTATCTTATTCAGCTTTTGCTTAATCTTGTGATTCCATTTGGCTTTATTTTCTTAATGTATTTCTTTATTTTCAGAAAAATGGGCGGCGGAATGGGCGGAATGGGTTCTATTCTTGGCGGCGGCGGAAGATCAAAGGCTGTTGATGAAGGAAAGGTTAAGACTCGTTTTCAGGATGTGGCAGGTGTTGATGAAGCAAAAGAAGAATTGATGGAGCTTGTTGACTTTTTGAAGCAGCCTAAGAAATATACTGATATAGGCGGAAAAATTCCAAAAGGCGCGTTGCTTGTGGGACCTCCGGGAACAGGAAAAACTTTGCTTGCGCGTGCTGTTGCAGGTGAAGCCGGTGTTCCGTTTTTTAGGATTTCCGGTTCTGATTTTGTTGAAATGTTTGTTGGTGTTGGCGCAAGCCGTGTTCGCGATTTGTTCCGTTCTGCCCGTGAAAAAGCTCCATGCATTATCTTTATTGATGAGCTTGATGCTATAGGCAAGAGCCGTGTAAATAATCTTGGCGGAAACGATGAGCGCGAGCAGACACTGAATCAGCTTTTGGTTGAAATGGACGGATTTGACAATGAAAAGGGACTTATAATTCTTGCTGCCACAAACCGCCCTGACATTTTGGATCCTGCACTTTTGCGTCCTGGACGTTTTGACCGTCAGATTGTAGTTGACAAGCCGGATGTAAAAGGCCGTGAAGAAATTCTTAGGCTTCATGCAAAGAATGTGAAAATAGATCCAAGCGTTGATTTTTCCGCAGTTGCCCATGCTACAAGCGGATTTGCCGGCGCAGACTTGGCAAATATTGTAAATGAAGCGGCTCTTCTTGCTGTTCGTGCTGGAAGAAAAGTTGTTCTTATGGATGATTTTGACGAAGCAATAGAAAAAACTTTGGTCGGTCTAAAAAAGAAATCCCGCGTTGTAAAGGAAAATGAGCGCAAGATTGTGGCTTACCATGAAACTGGTCATGCACTTGTTGCGGCGTTTACTCCTGGAAGCGATCCAGTTCATAAGATTACAATTATTCCGCGTGGAATGGGCGCTTTGGGATATACTTTGCAACGTTCGGAAGATGACCAGTTTCTATATAGCAAAAAAGAGCTTATGGGACAGGTAGATGTTCTTTTGGGCGGACGTGCGGCTGAGCAGATAATTTTTGGTGAAATAAGCACAGGAGCTTCAAATGATATTAGCCGTGCAACCGATATTATCAAGCGCATGATTACAGATTACGGAATGAGCGAAAAATTCAAGAATGTTACTCTTGGAAAAAGTGGAAGAGGTTATGGAACTCAGGAGCCTGAGCTTGTCCGCGAATTTTCAGAAGATACTCAGAAATATGTGGATGACGAAATTGCCCGTGTTATGGAAGAACGTTATCAGTTTGTCCTGAAAACTTTGAAAAAACACGGAAATCTTCTTGAATACATTGCGCAGCGTCTTCTTGAAAAAGAAACAATGGATGGCAAGGAATTCCAGGAAATCGTAAAGGCTGAAGATCATTGCAATGAGCTTGAATCAACTGCTGTAAAAAATTCTTCTGAAGAAAAGGAAAAGCCTAAACGAGCAAGAAAACCTCGTGCTAAAAAAGACGTAACAGAAGAAAAATAATTTCATTAAGCTCTGGTTATTTGCCAGGGCTTTTTTTTCGGAAAGTTAAATAGCCCAAATGTCGAGTTTTTAAAAGAACAGTAATTTAAGTATCATTACCGTGCTACGGGAATCTGTTGGAAATTTTCGATAGATTATCGGGTCAAGCCCGATAATGACATAAAATTATAAAACTCGAAATTAAGGGTAAATAAAAAGTTGGCTTTCCTTAATTTTCTCCGAGCGTGAATCCGTAGTAATTATGTCCGGGAAACACTTTTGTGTCGTCTGGAAGTTCTGTGTAAATTCTATTCAGGCTGTGCTTCATATCCGCATCGCTTCCGCTGAAAAGATCCGTGCGCCCCCAAGAACGGTGAAAAACTGTGTCGCCGCTTATTAGAAGTTTTTCATTTTGATTATATAGGCAGCAAGACCCTTTTGTGTGTCCGGGTGTGTGAAGAATTTTCCAGTTTTCAAGAAGCGGAATATTCTGTATATATGAAGAAAGATTTGTGTTGTCAGAAATTAAAAAATCTGCTTCTGGAAGATTTGAAACAAAGGGCAAAAACTCAAGGAAATTCATTGGCTCAAGTGAAATTCTTTGCAAAATTTCACTTCCGTTTCCTATAAAATGCGCGTCGTTCGAATTAATAAGAATTTTTACATCAGGAAATTTTTGCTTTATTGCATTCAGTCCTGCCACATGGTCAAAATGTCCGTGGGTTAAAAATATAACTTTCGGAACAAGATTATTTTCTTTCAAATAGGAAAAAAACTTGTCCTCGTCATTTGAGAATTTGCAGCAGGCTGGATCTACAATCAATGCGTCAGAACCTTTCAATCTTACAATGTAAGTATTAACGCTAAAAGGTCCTGTTTGTATGGCATGAATCAATATGCTTCACCGTTTCCAAAGTGAGATTTTACCTGACCGTCATCAGTTGTTTCTGAATATGGCTTATCTTCAGCTGGTGCATTGTCCATTGAAGCCGCGAATGCGCTCTGTTCTGCCGCAATTTTTGCTTCTTCTGTGTTTGCCGATGTGTCTGCGTGCGCGTCATTTACAACATTTGCAGGTATTGTATCTTCTGAAACGACAGACTCTGTTGAAGCTGATTCTGTGTTTTCAGGAACTTCATTTTCATCCTTTTTGCGTGAATAGCTTACGCTCAATTTTCTTCCGCGGTATTCATATTCGTTTAATGCTTTTATTGTCTTGTCGCAGTCTTCCGCAAAGAGAGTTATAAAAGAATAGTTTGAAAGAACTCTGATTTCTCCAATGCGTGAACGTTCAAGACCTGCAACACTTACGAGAAGCCCGACTAAATCTCTTGGAAAAACTCCGCGGCTTCTTCCAACGCTTATAAAAATTGTGTCTGCAACAGAAGGATCGATTGTTACACGTGGTGATTTTTCTGTGCGTTCTTTGCGTTCTTCTGAATTTCTTTCTGACTGGCGGCTTTCATTTCTTGAAAAACGTTCATTTCTGTCTGAACGTCCGAATTTTTCTGTTTTTTCTGTGCGGCTGAAGCGGTTACTTTTGAATCCTGAATTTGCATTTTTGATGAGCAATGCTGCTACATAGCTTCTGCGCGAAAACGGAACATTTTTTTTGAAAAGCTTTTTAATCTGCTTTAATGTTTCAATTTCTGCATTGCTTGCTTTTTCTACGCGGTTTACTGCATCTTTCAAAAACGATGCGATGTTTTCTTCATTCAATTTAAAACCTTCACGGTTATTGTTGTATGCCATAATTAAACTCCTGTAACTAACTAAGGCTCTTTTCTGAATCTGCCGCTGCATGGCTTTTCAGAATAAAAAATTAATCTTTTAATAAATCTACAATATAGCCGGATCCTAGCTTTTCAAAAGAAAACTGGCTTAATAAATGTTCCATGGATTCCGGAATAATTGTATTTGAAAATAAAACCCACTGAATTCCGCTGTTTTTTGCTTTTTCCAGACATTTTTGGAAAAGTTCCTTTCCTATGCCTAAGCCACGGTAATTCTGAAAGACAAAAAAATCAGTAACTACAACTGTTTTTTTTGCCGAGGACGGACATGATGAAAATAAAATGCAGCCTAAAAATTCTTTTAAATGAGAATAGCAAACAAAACCATACTTATTCTCACTTTTAGAAAAAGCTGACTGGTAACGCCACATTGCAGCAATGGAAATCCCAATCTCGCCTTCAAAGCTGTCTTTATATTCTTCTGCCATTATTTCAACTGCACGATCAACGCATTCCTTGTCCCTGCCAGAATCGTATTCCTTGAACTCAAAATCATTCCGAACGAGGTCTTCCATTTCATCTATGGAATCTTCTTCAAGAAGCTCAAGTCCCCAAGTCTCGCGCAAGTCATTGTACCATTCGTTGATTTTAGAAAGCATCCTCTTTGTTTTGAATGCAAACCATCTTTTTTCAACATCTGGATACGCTTTTAGAATATTCTTAAAATTTCTGAACACCCCCCTTCTGCTTTGCAAGCATCTTTTTAATTCATTCCTCGCTAAAGGTGAACGGCAAGTTTCTGAAAAGGCTTCCATAAGATTAAAACCGTCATCGCTTGTCCAGTTTGGCAAGGAATAAACTTTGTTTTCATCTATTTTTAAGTCTTCTGCCGGATTGTCAAAATTTTTTATGAAGCTTACAACCTTATTTTCCGCGGCATTGAATGCGCTTTGGGAATTTTGGTCTTCCATGGCAAACATAATGTCATTTTTAATGGAATCTGTAAGCTCGAATGTCATTTTGAAAAAGTCAGGCTAAGTCTTTGCGGTTTGTAATTACTTTGCAGATAAGTCCGTATTGAACCGCCTCTTCTGAATTAAGCCAGTAGTCGCGGTCAGTGTCCTTTGACACCTTTTCTAATGAAGTTCCTGTCTGCTCAGAAATTATCTCGTTTATCTTTGTGCGTGTCTTTGCGAGTTCTGCGGCATGAATTTCGATGTCTGTCGCAACACCTTTCATTCCGCTTGAAGGCTGATGAATCAGGTAGCTTGAATGCGGAAGTCCAAGCCTGCGTTCTTTTGGAACAGAAAGAAGGATCAACGCCGCTGCGCTTGCAATAAGACCAGTTCCGATTATATAAACAGGCGCATTTATAAAACGGATTGTGTCAAAAATTGCAAATCCTGCATAAACATCTCCGCCAGGACTGTCAATATAAATGTAAATTGGCTTGTCGTTGTCTGCTTCAAGAATTAAAAGCTGTCTTATAATTTTTTCTGCAAGCTCTTCACAGATTTCACCGCTTAAAAGGATTTGTCTTGTTTTTAAAAATTTCTCTGCAAGAGGATCTGGGGCTGAGTTTTCAGCTTTTTTTTCTTCTTTTTCATCTTCTAAAACGATACCATCGATTTTTTTGATCATTTTTACTCCAAAACAGACTGCAATATAAGAAACAGCCATGCTAGAAATATACTATAAATCTGCTATATTTTCAATAATCTTTGCCAGGGCAAACGCATTATAAATGTATTCATCATAAAACTGGTTCCCAGGCACGGTTTCGTGCTTCAAAATCGCGCAATAATGCGCTACACGCTGATTGTTGCAAAGTAACTATAGAATTGCCCGCTCATGCGGTCGCAACAATCAGAGTGTTTTTGCCTCACGAACCGTTCCTTCGCGCAATCTTTACTTAAATTATTTATAATGCGTTTGCCCTGTAATCTTTGCTGATTTCCAAAATTCCATCATTTTATTGTCATTTTCGGCTTTCATTTCAAGATTTTCCTGGTTCATACTTTTTTCAACAAACTTGAATCTTGCGCTGAACTTGTTTATGGCTCTTTCAAGCGCAACAGACGGATCTACATTAAGTTTGCGGCTTAAATTTACACATGACAAAAGCAAATCTCCAACTTCTTCTTCTGTGTTTTCTGGCAAAGATTCCTTTACTTCAGTTAATTCTTCCTTTATTTTATCGTAAGCTTGTTGTGTTGCACGCCAGTCAAAGCCTTCTTTTGCAGCTTTCTTTAAAATTTTAAATGCCTTTAAAAGCGGCGGAAATCCTTTTGGTACAGAATCAATTGCGCTTTCCTGTTTTCTGCCTTCCACATTGTCTTTTATTTTGTCCCACTGCGCTTTTACATCTGATGCGCTTTGAATTTTTGTTGAACGATTGGTTTCGCTTGCATTTTCAAAAATATGAGGATGCCTTCGGATAAGTTTTTCGCAAACTTCATTTAAAACTTGATCGATTGTAAATTCGTTTTCTTCTTCAAAGCATTTTGCAATGAAAATAAGATTGAAAAACACATCGCCAAGTTCTTCACGTACGTGGCTTGGGCTTTTTTCTGTTATCGCATCAACGGTTTCAAAGGTTTCTTCTATTAACGTGCTTCTTAATGTCTGCGGCGTCTGAATTTTATCCCAAGGGCATTCTTTGCGCAGAATATTTGCAAGTTCAAAAAGCCTGTTGAATGAAGCCGCAGACAATGAAATGTTTTCTATTTTCTTTGTAAGTTCTGATTTTTCCATAAAATAATTTTTTTTACTTTGTTTCTGGAATAACTTTTTTCTTTCCCCATTCAGAAATTAGTTTTTCTGGTTGTGATGAAGTCAAAATTTTTGAAAAAAGAATATTTGCCTGTGAAAAAACTTGTGAAAGTATTATTTTTTCATCTTCTGAAAATATGCCTAGCACAAAATCAGCGACGCTTCCATGGACAGGTTTTCCAACTCCGAATCTTAGCCTCCAAAAATCCGCAGTTCCAAGATGTTCCTTTATTGAGCGAAGTCCGTTGTGTCCTCCAAGTCCTCCAGACCATTTTAAACTGACTGTTCCAAGCGGAAGTTCAATTTCATCATGCAGAATAAGAATGTTTTCCGGTTTTATTTTAAAGAAACGGGCAGCTTCTCCAACAGCTTCTCCGCTTAAATTCATGTAAGTCAAAGGCTTCATAAAGTAAATTTTGTCTGGAACATTTGAAGCTATGGGCAAAGTACCGTCTTGTCTTAGTTTTATAAGTGAAAAATCTTTTAGCCAATTTAAAAAGTCTTCATAGTCAACACAAGAAAACTCTGATTTATGTTTTGACTGCCAAGAAATTTTTGATGCAAACGGAAGCTGTTCTTCAAAAATCCATGGAACATTATGTCTTGTGCCTGAATATTCCTTTCCATAGTTTCCTAAAAATGCAATTAGCTGAATCATGCGTGCATTATAGGCTATAAAACTTTTGAATTCAATAATCTGAAAGCTTTCTAAAGCGAAATGAGATTGCTAAAAAGCATTTACAGGTGAAAGACCTTCTTTTCTTACTGTGCCAGGGGAAATTCCAAATCTTGCGCGGTAGGAATTTATAAAATACGCCGGGTTTGAAAATCCGCATTCTTTTGCAATATCCTGAATTTTCATTCCTGTAAGTGAAAGAAGTTTATGGCTTTCTTCTAATCTAAAAAGGTTAAGGTATGCAGAAATTCCAATTCCCATTTCCTTGTGAAAAATACGTGTAAGATAATCCGGGTCAACTCCAACTTGGTCTGCAAGCGTATTTCTGCTGATTTTTTTAGAAAGATTTTTGTTCATATAAAGAATTGCGTACTTTACAATAGAACCTGTCCTTGAAGGAAGAACTGGCTGTTTTTTTGACATAAGATTTTTCAGCCGCTCAACAAACTGGCTGGATTGCGAAACTGACTGGTTGCATATAATTACGTTTGAAAAATCAGAGATTGAATTTAGATTGTTAAGTTCTTTAAAGTTTTCTGCTGTAATTAGAACTGGAACAAAGATTAGTTTTTCATTTTTCCGCACTTCAAGAATGTCCGCGTCTTGTATGCTGTCAAAAACAATCAAATCTGGAGCAAATCTTGTGGCTAAAGTGGAAAGAAATGTAACAGATGAAATTACTTCCGTTTCATTTTCTTTTGCAAGAATCTTTAAAAGAGGTGTCTGGTTTCCTATAAAAATTATTTTCCGTGGTTTCCATTGAATCATAGAAACTCCGCGCAGCCAAATTTTGTATCATTGAACTGCAAAAACTGCTCTATAATTTCTTTTGCTTCTTTATTTACTTCTGAAATTCTTTTTGCGCCGTTTTTTATCTTGATGAGCGGATTTATATAGCGTCTTTTTACTTGCAAATCGACACAGAAAAAGCCTTTTATTTCACTTTCTGAACGTAAAATCTTTTTCATTCCACGGAATGTCCTGAAATACTTTGAAAATTCCCAGGAAGGATTTTCTTCTGCGGATTTTGTAAATATTTCTATAAGTTCTTTTTCAGAAAATGTAAAAAGCTCACTTGGTTTTATAATTTTATTTTCTTCTGCAAGTTTCAGTATATCAGCCATAAGCTGCATTGCAATTTTGTCTTCATTCTGCTGAAGAATCGTGCTTGTCTGAATGAATTTTTTTGTGTAAATTAGGCATTCATTCTCTTCTGAAAACCCCAACTCTGGAAGTCCTTTTTCATTTTCCAAGACATTTATGTGATTGTAGCTGTTTTCTATTTCTGTTAAAGTCCAAATAGAATCCAATGCCGCTCCGCTCGGATACATATATTCCAAACGGTCTGCGCTTAGGCCCGGAATTTCGTTGTCGGCAACAGGATAGATATGGTAGTCGTTTACTTCTGCAACTTTTATTCCGTCTTGCTTTAAAAATTCAAGAAGTTCCAAGTCATTTTCTATTAACTGCGCATTTAAATTTTCTGTGCTGCTTTGTGTAAGCGCATCTCCGTTTTTAAAATCAGAAACGTGGCTGAATGCAGGTGTTGAAACATCATGAAGGAGAGCTGCGATTGTCTGTTTTTTGTCCTTTGTGAAATTCCAGACAATTAAAGCAGTTCCTATTGAATGGTCGAGCCGTGAATAAAAAAAACTGTTATGAAAAAGAGGCGTCCAGTCGGTTCCGCATAAAAGTCCCACACCTTCAAGACGTTTTAAAATAGGCAATGAAATATATTTACTTAGAAAATCCGGTGTTTTTTTGCATAGAATTTTGTGGTATTTGGCTGCAAAATTTTCTTTCATAAATATATTCCAAGTAGTTTCAGCAGCTTAAACAAAATAAACTGCTGAATGTGCTTTTATTTTGCAAGGCATTTGTCAAGTTCTGCGGAAATCTTTTCTTTGTCTAGATTCTGACCGATTATACAGAGCTTAATCATTCTGTCGCCTACATCTTTATCCCATTCATCCTTTATTTTTGGATTTTCTTCAAGGATTTTTTTCTGCTCAGCTGGTGAACAGGCAGCAACCCACTGTCCGGAATATCCAGCTTGAATCTGTCTGCCGGATGTTTCAAACACCCAAGCCATCTCTGGCTCATCTGCAAACCACATAAGACCTTTGCAACGGATTATATTTCGAGGCCATGTGTTTGCATATTCATCCAAAAGCTGGCGATCAAACGGTTTTCTTCTATAATAGATGAAAGTTCCTATTCCGTACTCGTCTTCACTTTCTCCTTCGTGACGGTGCTCATGATGATGGTGATGCCCGTGTTCTTCATGGTCGTGCTCATCGTGTTCGTGGTGATGATGTTCTTCGTGCTCTTCTTCACGGTGATGGTGCTCTTCGTGATGTTCATCTTCAACTTCGTCTTCTTCAAGATGCTTGCACCAACCTGCGCTTGCATAAACGCTGTCAAATTCAAAGGAATTTGTTCCCATGATTTCTTTTACATCTACATCGCCATGGCTTGTTTCAATTATCTTTACACCTGGGTGAAGAACTTCGATAACTTTGCGTACTTTCTTGAATTCTTCATCAGAAACCAAGTCTTTTTTGTTGATTACAAGAGTAGAACAGAATTCAATCTGCTGAACAAGAAGGCTTTCTACGTCTTCTTCCTCAATGGAATCCTTTTTCAAGAGCTTGTCTCCACCTGCAAATTCATCTACAAGACGTGCTGCGTCAACAACACCTACAACATTGTCAACATTTCCGTTCTTTATTGTTTCAAGTTCCTGAACAATAGGCATTGGCTCGCATACACCGCTTGCTTCAATCATAATATAGTCGAATTTTCCGCTCTTTATGAGATTCTCTATATTCTGTGCGAGCTGAGTTTTGAGTGTGCAGCAGATACATCCGTTTGTTAAAGGAACAATGCTTGATGTGTCTGTAATTTTTGCCCCGTCGGCAATAAGTTTTTCGTCAAAATTCACTTCACCGATGTCATTTACAATAACTGCGACTTTATATCCTTCCTGATTTGAAAGAACTTTGTTTAGAAGAGTTGTTTTTCCTGCTCCAAGATAACCGCATAGGAGTGTTATAGGTGTTAATTTCTTCATAAATTCCTCTATAAATATGTTTTGGACATCTCTAAAAACTCAATTTACAGTTCACTTTTAGAGATGCCTACGAGTTTTAATTTGTTATAATAGCACGAATTAAAACATCGCATTTTCAGAGTTGTTTCTAAAAACTGAAACTTTTAGAAACTCCCTTTGTGTAAAAGATAATACTAAATTTTAGATAAAAAGACAAATTTAAATGAAAATAACTGACTTTTTAAGTTTTGAACACTTTGATTTTTTCTGATATGGATTTATAATATAAAAATCAAGAGTATTTTATAGGTGAGAATATGAAAAAAGGAAAACTTTCAGTCTCGATTGGAATTCAGACATCTCTTATTATAATATTTTTAGTTGCCATTCAGCTTATTGTTATTGTAAATTTAACAAAAAAAGACTTGCTGGAAGACGCTTATTCTAAGTATTCAGAACTTGCAAGGTCTTATTCTTCTGAAATCTCTTCTGTTCTTGAAAAATCTAAAGTTGGAATGGATGTATATGTCAATGCTGACGTTTGCAAAACTGAAAATCCAGCTGAAATAGTTTCTTGGTTGCAAGCCCATGCATATTTAAGAAGAGCCTGGTTTGATTATGTGGCTTTTGTTGATCAAGATGGAAACTTTGAATCAGATATAGGAACTCACACAGTTGTAACAGACCGTGATTATTTTAAGGCGATAATGCAGAATGGAGCCGATTCGTTTATAGACAATCCTACTCCTTCTAAAGTTTCTGGAAAACTAGTTATTCATATTAACCGTGCGCTTAAATTGGACGGAAAAACAATTGGTTTTTTCTCTGGAGTAACAACTTCTGAACGTTTGAGCCGTTTTGTAGAGAATACAGAAATTGGAAATGCTGGAGTTTCTGCCCTTATTTCTGAGAATGGACTTATAATAGCTTCTTCTGGAGATTCAAAAGTAGTTGACAAGCTTTTTGCGACAGAAGATGCAAAGAAAATCCTTTCTACTTCAAGTGTGAACGGCGACGGCATTATAAATACTGCCAACGGAAAATATTATCTTTTCTATTCTATAGTTGAAGGAACTGACTGGCGCAACTGCATAGTTATTTCTGAGGCGGAAGTTCTTAGCATTTTTAGAAAAATTTTTTCTATTATAATTATTTCAAACTTTGTCATTGGAATTGCTGTAATTTTTGGAGTGATTGTCAACTTAATCCGAAAGACGCAGCCTCTTATAGTTCTTGAGCAGTCTATAAATAAGATTGCTTCAGGAAATGCTGATTTAACCAAACGAATTGAGCTTAAGAGAAAAAAGAACGATGAAGTTGGAAGCATTATAGATAGTTTTAACGGCTTTATGGAAAAACTGCAAAGCATAATTGTTGTCATAAAGCAGCTGAAAGATGAACTTCTAAAAGTTGATTCAGACTTGGATGCAGGAACTCAGGATACAGCAACTTCTATAAGCCAGATAATTTCTAATATCAAAAATGTTGAAAACGGCATAAACAGTAACTCTGAGAGTGTGGATCAGACAACAACTGTTCTTGATAAAATTTCCATTGGAATTGACAATCTTAATAATATGATTGAAAGCCAGTCGGCCTGTGTTACAGAAGCGTCTGCGGCTGTTGAGCAGATGATTGGCAACATAAATTCTGTAAATTCTTCTATTGGAAAGATGGCTGCTTCATTTGAAAGCCTTGAGCAAAGCTCTTCTGAAGGTGTGAAAAAGCAGGATGATGTGAACTCAAGAATTCTTGTTATTGCAAGCGAGTCTCAGTCTTTGCAGGAAGCGAATGCCGTTATTTCAAGCATTGCGGAACAGACAAATCTTCTTGCAATGAATGCTGCAATCGAGGCCGCTCACGCAGGCGAGGCAGGAAAAGGATTTAGTGTTGTTGCGGATGAAATCCGCAAGCTTTCTGAAACTTCATCTGAACAGTCAAAGACAATCGGAAATCAGTTGCAGAAAATAACTGATGGAATTGAAGAGATTGTTTCTGCCTCAAAGATTGCATCCGAAACCTTTTCTGCTGTTTCAAATGAAATGGTGGAAACAAACAATCTTGTGTCTCAGATAAAAAATGCCATGCAGGAACAAGGAGAAGGTTCACGTCAGATTTCTCTTGCGCTTACACAAATGAACGACAGCACTGTGCAAGTAAGAGAATCTTCCAAGCAGATGTCGGAGGGCGGAAAGGAAATTCTAAATGAAATAAAAACTTTGCAGAATTCAACTTTGAGCATGAAACAAGGAATGAGCGAAATGTCCGCCGGCGCAAGAAAAATAAACGAAACTGGAAACGCATTGTCTGGAATTTCTAACCTTATGGCGCAGTCTATAAAGAAGCTTGGAAACGAGGTTGATTTGTTCAAAGTATAAAAGAATACAAAAAAAATTTATTGCTAAATAAATTGCATGAGCTGGAAAATGACACTGTTTATTTTCCGGCTTTTGTATTGTAAGTTTGCTATTCCCCAATTTAACTGGGGAAATCTTTTTTTTATGAGAAAAACTTCACTGAAAAATCAAGTTGCTGGAAAAAATCCATAAAAAATTTAGATTTTGTCTAAAAATAAGAAATTATGTGCTATATTATTAGTCTATGAATTTTAGTGAAGATAAGATTTCAGAAGTTATTTCGGCAAATATAAAGAATGTTGATTCACTTTTCGTTTTTCCCACTGATGTTGTTCAGACAAGCTGGATAAACTGGGCTATAAAAAATCCGGACGAGTCTGGCGTGCGGGCCTTTAATCTTGACCAGTTTACAGCATGGGATAAATTCAAGTCTGATTATTTAAAAGCTTCTGATGAAAATCTTATTTGTATTCCTCCTGTTGTACGGAAGGTTTTTGTTCAAAAAATTCTTTCAGAAAACAATGAGATGCATTTCTTTAAAAGAATTGTTTCTTCTGCATCAGAGTTCAAGGATAATGTTTTTAGCTTTACAGATTGGATCGCAAAAATTCTTCCCTCATTAAAACTTTGGAATGAGCACTTTGAAAAATATTGCGCCGCAGGAAAAATTCCTGATGATGAAGATGATGATTATAAAAAACTTTTTGAGCTTTACAAGGAATTTTTGAAGCAGAACAATTTTTACGAGCCTTCTTATTTGGATTCAAATTTCAAGAAGAATGAAAAGCAAATTTTTATTTTTTATCCAGAGATTCTTGAAGACTTCGCGGAATTTCAGAATATTCTTTGTGCGGAAGAAAATGTAACATTGGTTTGTATTCCCAAGAATGCGCAGAGCGGCAGGTGTGTTTTTTATAATGATGCGCGAAAAGAAATTAGAATGCTTGTTCTTAGGCTTAGACAACTGCACCTTGAAAAAATTGACTTGCGTACAGTGGCTGTCAATGTTCCCTGCTTGGAAAATATCAGACCTTATTTGGAAAGAGAACTTTCAATTTATTCTGTTCCTTTTACTGTACGGGCTGGAGTTCCATACACAAAGAATTGCGGAGGAGATATTTTTCAGAAAATAAAAGACTGCGCTTCTTCCGGCTTTTCGTATGACAGCGTGCGTTCGTTTTTGCTTGATGGATATATTCCGTGGAAAAATTTTGATTTAAATGAACGTCTTGTAAGAGCAGGAAATGAAAAAAGATGTGTGTGCAGCTATGAAGAAGGTGAATCCATCAAAGATATATGGCTTTCTTCACTTGATGATGAAAGTGCAGAAAAAGAATTTTATCTAAAAATCAAAGATACTGTTTTGCAATTTGAAAATGCATCTAGTTTTCAAAAGCTGAAATTTGCCTGGGACAGTTTTAAAAGTAAATTTATTGATGAGAAAAAATTTAGTGAAGAGCGTTATACAACAACAGATAAAATTTTAGGACGAATAATTACTGACTTAAACAACCTTATGTCTATTGAACGTGATTATCTTTCAAAAATAAATTACAAATTAAATTCTGCATTTGATTTTTTTATAAATGAAATTAACCAGAAGACTTATACACCTAATGAAAAGAAATATGGAGTTAATATTTTTCCTTATAGGCTTTCTGTTTGCGCGGATTTTGAATATCAATTTGTAATAAATGCGACTCAAAGAGATGTTTCTGTTCCTTTTAGAAAACTTGGATTTATAAATGATGTTGAAAAACGTGCGTTGCTTGAATTAAATGAAAAAGATGTTTCTGTTGATTTTATAAAGCTCTATTGTGCTCAGCAAAGAAACTTAAAAAATAAGCAGATGTTTTTTTCTGCGTCAAAAAAAACATTTTCTGGTTCTGCGATTATGCATACCGCGTTTGAATCCTGTGAACAATCAGATGAAAAAGTTCTTGAGCAATTTGATTTTATTAATAATGAAAAAAATGATTTTAAAGACGGCATTGTTTCGGAACGTGCTTTTTCAGAAATGCAGCAGAAATCTTTTTATAACTGGAAAAATATTTTTGCATCAGGTGATTCTTCTTGCATGTCTGATTCACTAAAAAATAAAATCAATGCTGAGCTAAAAGATAAAGGAAAGAATTCAAATCCTGAAAAAGTAAAAATTTCTCAGACTGAATTAAAAAGTTTTTTTCCTTGTCCAAGAAAATTTATTTTTACAAAAGTCTTAAGTTTAAAAGAAGATTCTTTAGATGTGGATCTTATAAAAAATTATGAAGCTGGTGTTCTTATTCATAAAATAATTGAACTTGTATGCAAAAATTTTCAGGATAAAAATGGAATTTACAAAGGAAAAATACCTATCTTCAATGAAGAGACTTCTGGGCATATAGAGCAGTTGATTTTTTCTGCTTTTGATGAAGCTAAACTTCATGCAGGTTTTTCAAGAAGTCCGCTTGCTCTTAAAATTATTGAAAGCCAGAAAGGGCTTATCTGTAAAAATGTATTTTTGTTTTTTAAACAGTTTTGCGCGTTGCCGGATTATTCTAGTAAAAAAGGAAATAAAAGTTTTGGAGGATATTTTATTGAAGGAGTTGAGCTTGAAAAAGAAGTTCCTTGCAGTTCAAATCAGTTTGACTTCTTTGGAAAGATTGACTGTGTGCTTTTAAATCCTGATGAGCCTGATGAGCTTTTTATCATTGATTACAAAACTGGTTCTGCGCCTTCTATAAAAGATTGCATTTTTAATGCGGATTCAATTCCCGTATTAGGAGACTTTCAAATGGCTTCGTATGTAAAACTTTTGGAAAGCAAGGAAACAAAAGTTTGCTCTGCTATGTTCTATAAAATTAAAAAAGATTCTGCAGACAATTTTGATGTTGTGCAAATTATTTCAAAAACACCGAACGCAAGAAGCCATAACATAGATAGAGAAGGCTTTGAAAAAACTTTGTCTGAGTTTGAAATTTTTGCAGAGTACTTTTATGAAAAATCATCTGGATTTGATTTCGAGCCTAAAAATTTTCAAGCGGACAAAGAACATGGCATAAATGTCTACAAAGACTGCATGAAGTGTGGACTTAATTCAATTTGCAGAACATCATTTAATATTGCAAAAAAGGAAATTTTATGAGCGTTGATTATGATTTTTTAACTGAACCTTTAACTGAAAATCCTGATAACTCAAAGTCGCCTGATATTTTTCAAATTAAGGCAATAACAAAAAAAGATAATGCAGTTGTTTCCGCTGGCGCAGGTTCTGGAAAAACTGATGTTCTTGCTTTGCGTTATGCTTTTTTACTTATGACAGATGAGAATATACATATAAAAAATATTCTGGCTCTTACTTTTACAAAAGAAGCTGCTTCTGAAATTTATGACCGAATATATAAAAAACTTAATTCATTTGTAAAATTTCTTGATAATGACAAATATCCAAAGCAGGTAAAACTTGCAAAAAGAGCATTGGATGAATTTGCAGATGCTAAGATTCAAACACTTGATGCTTACAGTGGTTCTCTTGTAAGAATTGCTGCCAGCCGCTATGGAATTCGTCCCGACTTTACAACTGGCTCTTCGTCTTGCGACCGTGCAGTTGAAGATGCTGCCCTTCCGTTTGTTTTAAAGCATAGAACTGAAGAATGCTTTAATGTTTATTCTATGCCTGGAAAAATTGAAGATTTTGCTGCGGGTTATTTTGCTTCTCCAGTTCTGGAATGTACTTCTGTTGCTACAAGAAAGAACTTTTTTTCGGATAATTTTCAAATACAAAAGGCGCAAATAATTGAAGAATGGAATTCTTTTTTTGCTGAAAATGAAAACTCTATAAAGTCGCAGTTTGAAAATATAAAATCACTTTTAAACGAAGCTGATGAAAAAAATGCTTTTACAAGTGAATTAAAAGAATTGGTTGAAAAAAATGATTTTACAGAAAACGGAAATAATTTTTCATTTGATTATTTAAATGAAGAAAATGCAAATTCTTTTTCTGCAGCTGCTCAGGTTTTTTATTCAGGTATAAATTCCGTTTGCTCAATAAGCATGAATAAAGGCGGAAACAAGGAACCAGTAAAAGAAATCAAGGAAACTATAAAAAGAATAAGAGAAACAATTCCTGTTGTTGTTTCTGTTGTGAATTTTATAAAAAACTTTTCCGCGCAAAAAAGGATGTTTGAGCTTCTTGATGAATTTCTTGAAGAAGTAAATAATACCAAGCGCATTTCTGGAAATCTTTCTTTTAAGGATGTTGGAGACTTGGCTTTGAGAATTCTTATCGAGCAGCCGGACATCAGAAAACAGCAGAAAAATCTTATAAAGAAAATAATGATAGATGAATTTCAGGATAACAACAAAAAAAACAAGGAGCTTTTGTTTCTTATTTCTGAAAATGACGGAAAAGAACTTTTAATTGAAAACAAAACTGAAGCCGAATTTTTTGCTGAGCTTGAAAACAATATTTCCGCAGAAAAGCTTTTTTTCGTTGGAGATGAAAAGCAATCAATTTATAAATTCCGAGGAGCAGATGTAAGTGTATTCAATCAGTTAAAAAAATCCTTAAAGGACAATTCTGGTTCTCAAGAAAATGTTAACTTGAACATGACAAATAATTATCGCTCTTCTGTTCCTTTGCTTTATTCTTTTAATCTAATGTTTGGAAACTGCAATGACAGCCATCCGTTGAATGAAACAGAAATTCCTTCTTTGTTTTATTCAGAAGAAAATGGGATTGAAAATTTAAAAAGCTATGAAGCTGAATACAAGCACAATGCTTTGAAAAAAAACGAACTTCCTTGTTCTGTTGATGCAAGCAATGTTCCTGTTCATTTGTGCCTTTTAAATACAGGAGAAAATGAGGACGGAAATAACTTTGCTGATTTTGTAAACTACGGAAAGTGTCTTAGCGAAAATGAAACAGAAGCATATTTTATAGCCAGAAAAATTTATGAGCTTTCAAAAATTGATTCTAACTTTAACAATTACGCAATTCTAGATAATTCTCGTTCAGGAAGATTTTACTTGCAAAGGTATCTTTCTCTTTTTAACATTCCTTATACGGTTGACCGGCAGACAAATGTTTTTTCAGAAGGAATTGTAAATGATTTTTACAGCTTTTTAAGATTTTGCGTTTATCCTTCAGACTCAAATGCGTTTGCGGCTTTTCTTGCTTCACCGTTTGCAGGAATAAGCATTCAAGGCATTCAAAATATTTTGTCAGCATCAGTTAAAAAAACAAAAAATTCTGAAATTATTTTTTCCGCATTTGAAGAGAATGACGAGATTTCTCTTTCTGATTCCGATATGAAAAAATATTTGGCTGCAAAAAAATTTTATGAAGAACTGCGGGACAATATTCTTTCTCAAAGCCTTACAAAATCGCTTGAACTTTTGTGGTACAAAACCGGATATTACTTTGAAACAATTCTAAACAGAAATCTTACGCTTTATGCAGAACAGTTTGATTTGCTTTATGAAACTGCACGCCAAGCTGAAAACGAAGGCAAAAGCATTTCTTGGTTTGTTGATCAGCTTGGAATTGCAAAGAAAAAAGAAATTTCATCTTACATGAATGATGAGAGTGTTGAACTTGAGCTAAAAGAAATTTCTTATCCAATTGAAAAACCAGACGCTGTAAAAATTATGACAATTCATCAGAGCAAAGGCTTGCAGTTTAAGCATGTCTTTGTTATTGGAATTTGGGGAAATCCTAAAACGCAGATAACAGGAACTTTCTTTTTTGATGAAGACGGATTTGACGAAAAAATTGCAACGGGAGTTTCTTTGTGCGCTTTAGACGAAGGCGGAAATTATTTTTCGGTGCGGCAAAAAGAGGATTCTGCTTTAAGAGAACTTGCTGAACAAAAGAGAAAAATTTATGTTGCAATTACACGTGCGGAAGAAGATGTTCATTTGGTCGGAAGTTTTTCAAGAAGCAAGGAATTAAAGAAATTTGACGAATCCGATAATGCTGAAAAAAGGTATGACGGTTCGATTTCCTTGATGCACAAGCTTTGCCGTTTTTATTATCAGAAGGAACTTTACACCGACAATGATTTTTCTTTTGAATCTTATTGCAATGAGCCTGTATTTAATAAAAATGGCGCACCTTTTGATTTTATAAAAATAAATCCTGTTTCTACAAAAGTCCGTGCGGATGAAAAAACAAATTTAGATGAGCTTAGACAAAAAAAGATAAAACTGTTTTCTGCTTTCTATGACAAAATTCCTTTTGAAAAAGACAATGATTTTCCTCATGAATTTTCTGATAAAACTCAAACACCAAGTGGCCTTGAAAAACTGCCTCCAAAAACAACTGTAAAAGTTGACGGCGCATTTAAAATAAATGAAGAATACTCTTCTATTGATTCGATTTTAAAATCAGCGACTGATATTTCAGAAGACAATGAAGAGGATTCTGCTTATGCTGAATTTAATTATGCTGACTTTGGAAAATTCGCCCATTCTTATCTTGAATGTCTTGTTTCTACTGGAAATATTTTGAATGCTGAAAACTTCATTGACAGGATTGTTTCAAAAAAACTTTCTGAAAATCAAAAAGCTAAGGAAATTCTTTTAAAGGCTATTGTGTCTATGTGTGAGTGTTTTGAAAAAACTTATCTTGGAAAAAAAGTTGCAGATGCAAAAAAATCCAATCGACTTTGCAAAACAGAAAATAAATTCAAGTTTCTTATGGATGACACGATTTTTACAGGTTCAATGGACTTGATTTTTCAAGATTCAGATCAAAAGCTTTTTATTGTTGACTATAAAACAGACCGCGCTGTAAAGCCAGAACTTTATATTGAACAGCTTTCTTGCTACCGTAAAGCCGCTTCTGAAATTTTCCATGTCGATACAAAAGATATAGAAACTTTTCTTTATTATCTTCGCTACGACAAGGAAATTGATATTTCAGCTTATACTTTATAATTTTTAGTATGAAATGACTGCTTCAAAGGAAACTGATTCCGGCGTTTTACCAAGGAATGTTATTTTGTTTTCCTCTTTAAAACCGAAGATTTCCACTTTATCATTCAGCATTGCTTCCTTTGCGAAATTTATTTTGAAGTCTTTTGGTTTTCTTCCGCGGAATTCTTCTGGAATCGCATCTTCAACAAACGCCGCGTATCTTGCGTTGTTTGTGTGCCCGTTTGCATCCAAGTCTGAAAACTTAATTATCCTTGTGTCCCAAAGCTCGCTTTTTTCAGGCTGAAGGATTTTGTCCGGTTTGTCGCAGTCAAGGTCAATGCAAAATTCCGGAGGCGTTCTTAACGTGAATTTTTTTAGCGGAAGAATTCGTCGTTCGTTTATATCAACTAAAAGCCATGATGATTTTCCAGAAACTAAAATGTTTTTGTTTTCATCAAGAATTTTATAGCCACGCATAAACTGAAGTGCCTGCGGTTTTTCCTCCCAAGTTTCAACTTCTATAAATTGATTTTCTTTTGGCCACTTATGAATTCTATATGAGCATCTTGAAACAAGAATTCCAAATCCGTTGTCTTTTAAAATTTTGCGCGACATTCCGCGTTGCCTGTAATCTTCAACTGCAATATCAGAAGTTATTTTTAAAAGCTCGTGCAAGCTCAAGTCTTTGTTTGCGTTGCATTGGCTGAAATAAATATTTGACTGAACATGAAAAATATTTTTGTCTTCTTCAAAAAAAGATTTGTATTCCATAGAAAAAGTTTAATGAATTTTTTATAAAAATGGAATCACAATGCAGTTTTTTTTATTTTCAAGTAATAAAAATATAAGAGTGTTTTGTGCATCAAAAAATACAGGAGCGTGTAATAAAAACTTTGTATAAAATATCGTCAAAGTTTTTATTCACAAGTTTGCGTTGCAAACTTCTTTATTAACTGCATATTCTCATTTCATTGCGAATATGCTTAAAAAGTCAAATCAAAAGTTGATACTTTCTCATTGACTTTTTATTGGAGCGCTTATGAAATTAAATCAATTTGTAAAAAAATTGGCTCAGATGATTTTTGTTTCCGCAGGGCTTTTGTTTGCTGTTACTTTTTCTGTTTGTCCTATGTCGTGCCGTTCTTCTGTTGAAAGTCTTGAACTTTTGTCTGGGGATTTTTCTGTTCCCAATATAACAAAGTTTTGTGCCACGTCTTCTAATTCTGCACGTCTGGATTTTTCAAGAGAAGTCGAGCTGAAAAACACAGAGCTTTTTTTGTCAGATAAAATTTCAAGTTTAGGAAATGTAGAATGTAAATATGAAGAAAAGTCAGTTTTGCTTGAATTTCAAAATGAAACCGCAATTGGAATTGATTACAAAGTTGAAGGCATGGCTTTTGATTCTGCTGGAAATTCCTTGACGTTCAGTGTTCCGTTTAAAGGCTTTAACAATAATCCTGCGAAAGTTATAATCACGGAACTTAGAAATTCCTATGGAACTAAAACTATAAAAGAAACGAAGGAAAAAGTTCATCGCAGCGAATTTGTTGAGCTTTATGTGTTGAAGGGCGGAAATCTTTCTGGACTTGAAGTTATAAGCGCGGCAAATGGCGATAAAACGAAATTCATTCTTCCGGCAGTTGAAGTAAATGAAGGCGATTATGTTACCATGCACATGAGAATGATTATTGCCGAAGGTCTTGATGGCGAAGGAATGAACAATGAGTTTGGGGACAATTTAAAGCTTTCCAAGCATGAGGATTCTTGCGATACTGCCAGGGACTTGTGGAGCGAATGTACAAAAAAGCCTTTTGCTGCCAGTGATATAGTTGTTTTAAGAGATTCCAATACTTCTGAAATTCTTGATGCTGTTGTTTTTGCAAAATCAGATTGCGCCGAATGGAAAAAAGGAATTTCTGATTTTGCTTCTATTGTTTCAGAAAGCGGAATATGGCAGGGAGGCGCTTGTCTTGAAAATGCGATTTGTTGCGATAACATTTCCCCCACAAGAAGTCTTTCGCGTCAAAATTTAAAGGAAGCTGTCGCCTCATATAAAAAAGGACAAGTGATAGCAAATGGAAAAGACTGTTGGATTGTTGCAAAGACTGCAACTCCGGGATACGGGAATTCAAATATTCCGTATGTGAAATAAAAAAAAACGGCTGCTAGAAGTTTGGAATTTCTTTTTTTCGTGTGTATTTCCAGTCTTTTGCATGGCTATTTGGAAGTTTTCCTTCTATGCGGTCGTTTTCTTTTTGAAGTTGAAATTTTATCATCTGCTTAAAAACTGTCATAAGGGGCTCTGGCGAAATTTCTTTATTCACAATTCCTGTTGATTGCAATTCTTTAATCAGATAGTAGCAAGTTTCAATTGTAGAAACGCAATATTCCTGTGGTTCGTGTTTAAAAGTGAAAATACTTTTGTAGTTTCCAGTGAATGAAAATTTCGGTAGAGAATTTATATTTGTGCTGAAGCGCAATATTTTTTTTGAGCAGAACCAAGTTGAGTCTACGATTATTGCAAGCAGTTTTTTTCCTTGTATTGTTTCTTTAAATCCTTCTTTGCTGCAAGTCCAGGCGTCTGGTGAAGGGTAGAGCAAAACGGGATAATACTGCGGGTCATTCAAAAGTTCTTCAAGGCGTTTGTTTTTTGTGAAATCGATTCCCATAAGAATTTCACTTTCTGGAAGACAAAGGGAAGCTAAACGTCCTGTTCCTGTGCGTTGTTTTTTCGCTTCTTTTGGATGCATTAAAAAAACAAATTTAATTCCGCAGTTTATAGGAGCTGTGTATTTGCAGTAGCATGAAGAAATCGGCCGCATACATTTAAAGCAAAGCTGTCTGTAATTTTCATTGTCGTCCTGAATTTTCATAAGCTCCTCTTTTTGAAAAAATGAAATTTTATTTGCTTGTTTTAAAATGTAAAAACCCCGGAGATTTCCAGGGTTTCAATCACAATTAGTAAGCTGATTTAGAATCATGCGGCTTGTGGTTTTTTTTCAAAAGCTTACGAGCCAATGATTTGTTTTTGCGATTGAGGATTGTAGAAGGCTTTTCGTAATATTCGCGCTTTTTGTATTCACGGATAATTCCTTCTTTTTCAACCATTCTCTTAAAGCGTTTGATTGCCTTTTCGAGGTTTTCATTCTCATCAACATTGATTGTTGCCATGTCTTTGTTCACCATCCTCACCAACGAAATATCGCAGGGAACTAAATTATGAATAAAAAACTGAATTATGTCAATGCAGAATCTGTTTTTTACACAAATTCCGCATTTTTTTTTCAGTTATCCAGAACGGTTGTGTCTAGCAATTCAAAGCCTGAAAGAAGTTCCTTTGCTGTTTTTACAATTGCATCTTTGTCTTTTTGAGTTTTTCCTTCTATATTCAATGGCATTACAGGGTCGTGAAGCGAAAGCCGCAGCAAAAGCCAGCCTTCTGCATTTTTATCATGGAATGAAATTCTTACGCCTTCAAAATTTTCAGGAAGGTTGAGTTTGTTTTTTATTGCGCGGGATTTGAATTCTTCAAGGACTTTTTTTCCGTATTGCTTGAAATCTTCTGCCTTGATTTTAAATCTGCATTCCGCTTCAATTCCAGCCGGTGGAAGTTCTGAAATGAAACTTTCAATTTTTTTGTTTTCTTTGGAAGCTTTTGCAAGCGAAGAAATAAGTTTTACAGCAAGGAAAGCTCCATCGTCAAGATAGTAGTTGTCTTTTAACGCTCCATGCCCGGAAGTTTCCATTGCAAGCGGAGAAACGATTCCCTTTTCATTTAGCTCGCGGCATTTGTCAATTACATTTTTATATCCGCGCATATAACGAAGATGTTTTAAGCCAAGTTTTTTTTCAAGGAAGAAAGTCAAACGGTCGCTTGTTACAGAATCGGTTACAATTGTACTGCCCGGAAAATCCGGTGCGAGTATAGCTGAAAAAAGCGCGATTATAGAATCACGGTTTACTTCTTCGCCTGTGTGAAAAACTGCGCTCATTCTGTCAACGTCAGTGTCAAAAATCAGCCCAAGGTCTGCTTTGTTTTGTACTGTGGCTTTTTGAATTGCCTGCATTGCCTGCTTGTTTTCTGGATTTGGAATGTGGTTTGGAAACATTCCGTCCGGTTCAAGAAATTCGCTTCCTTCTGTGTTTGCTCCAAGCGGAATTAAAATTTTGTCTACAAAGAATCCTGCATCTCCGTTTCCTGCATCGACAACGATTTTTAATCCTGCAAGCGGCTTTTCTGATTCAGTTGAATTCAGTTCTTTGCAAATTGTCTGCTTTAAATGTTCCGCATAAATCGAAAGCAAGTCAAAGTTTTCCGCGAATGGAGATGAGTTTTTTTGCGGAGTTAAATTTTGCGCGGTCTTTAAAATTTCCTCAATGTCTTCATGCTCAAGTCCGCCGTCAACATTGAAAAATTTTATTCCGTTTCTGTTGAATGGCAGGTGGCTTGCAGTAATCATAAGTGAACCGTCAAACTTTGTCTGGTCAAAAACAATCGACATGAACATTGCCGGTGTTGTTGCAAGACCGCAGTTTACAACTTTTGCTCCAGTTGAAGAAATTCCTTCCGCAGCTGCAAGCGCAAGTTTTTCTCCTGTGATGCGGGCATCTCGTCCGATTCCGATTTTAAGTTCGTTTGCTTTTTTTCCACATTTTTTTTCAAGCCACAAAACAAATGCCTGGCCTATTAAGTTTGCTGCTTTGTCTGTAAGATTTACGTGTTCACCTTCGACACCTTCTATTGCAATTCCGCGGACATCGCTTCCGTTTTGCAGTTTCATCAAATTAAGTTCGGACATATTTTTCCTCTGTAGAAATTTCAAAATATCTTTTATTCTATATGTTTTTTTTGCTGTGGTCAAACTCTGTTTTTTCAGCTTTTAAAAATTCCATTTATCAAATTCCAAGCTACAGAACCGGGGCGTGGCAGCTGTGATTCTGGCGGAAGTTCAGTTCTTTTAAACCAGTGCGCTTCAAGAATTTCAGACTCTTGAATTTTTATTTCGCCGCTTTTGTATTCCGCCGTGAACGCTAGCATGAGCTGATCGGGAAACGGCCATGCTTGGCTTCCGCAGTATTTTATTCTTTGAACTTCTATGTTTGTTTCTTCTTTTATTTCACGCGCCACGCATTGCTCAAGAGTTTCACCTTGCTCAACAAAACCTGAAACGCAGGCGTAGTTTTTGTATGCGGAATTTTTATTTTTTACAAGGAGAATTTCTTCTCCCTTGGAAACGAGCGTTATTGTCGCAGGCTCTATCCGCGGAAAAAATTTTGTTTTGCAGTCCGGACATTTTCTTGCGGATTCAGTTTCATCATCAATTAATTTTCCTTTGCATGAGGGACAGAATTTAAATGCGCTTCTTTGCTTTAAAATGCTTGCGGCTCTTGAAGCTAGGAATGCGGTTTCTTTATGCTCAAAGCAGAATTGCCGGACGGAAATAAATTTACAGTTTTCAGGAGCCGAACAATTTTCTTTTGCCAAAGCTGCGGCGAACGAAAGATTTTTTTCTATATACCAGTCGTCTGAAAAAGTTTCATTTGCAAAAAATTCAAATTCTTTTTTTGAAATAAAAGAATTGTCTTTTACTAAAATTTCATTTCCTTTGCAGACAAAAAAATAATCTGCGTCAAGACAATTCGGCTTTGTAATAATAGGCATAAAAATTCTCCAGTCAATTTTTAAAACAGTAGCAACAAAAAAGACCGCCACAAAAAATGACGGTCTTAGTCTAGCAAAAGACTTTGCAAAAGTTCAAGTGTTAATTAGTGTATGTAAAGCACTAATTAATTTTGCTATTTTATTTCAACTGCATCAGAGACGGTCGAGACAAGTTCCTTTCGCTTATACTTCAGATTTGAAGTGCATCTTGTTTTCAGCACAATGCGGTACGTGCCGGCAGAAAGTGACTTTGGCAATGGAAAAAGCAGAGTTCCGGGCTTGTTTACGGAAAGTTTTGCCGTTACTGGAATCCAGTCCGTGCCGCTTTCGTCAATTGACGCAGTTTCTCCGGTGGCAGGAGCAAACCAGATTCCACCGCCTTCACCGCCAATCAGAAGTTTTTTGCCTAAAATCTGCACAGAGCCGTTCAACGAAAGATTTCCGTCATCATCCCCTGAGTCGATGTCAACAATTCTGCTGATAGTCGCGGCCGGCTCAGAATAAGACTCATGCTCAACCGTAACATTTGAGATTGCGGACTTTGTAAGCTCTGACGGAATAAATTTTACCGTGATGTTCGGCGAAAAACTGCTTCCGTCAGTTGAGCCTTTGCAGGCGATGTAGAACACGCCAAGGTTCAGGCAGTTTACAGAGTTTCCGCCTCCAAGCGATTCTGTAATGACTTTTTCAAAAGCATCGCAGACGGAATAAACCGTGCCGATGTCCAGCTGAGGAACCTTGTTCGCCACAAGCTGAATGACATTCCCGACGGTATGGGTGTTTCGGACTATTCTTCCAACATACTTGTCGGAAGAATCCTTTGAAAAATAGTTGCGCTGTAACTTTACAGACACACGGCCGTTAGGATTCTCAATGGAATCCATGAGATTTGATTTGGCTGCCATAGGGCATTGCCTCCTCTAATATAGAAGATTGTGGCAACGGCTCTTGCATACGGGGGATCAATAATGATAGTATCAAACAACCACATTTGGTATCGTTATCGATGCCGCAAAGTCTGGGAGCCGCTGCCTGTCGCATAACATGCAACTGTTTTCAGACTTTTTTATTTTAATTTTTATGCCGAATATACTATCGGCTTTATTTTCCGCTAATATCCTTCTGCAAGCCATCTGTTCCGCTCTTCCTGCATTTCCTCTTCATATCTGTATTCTTCCTCATAGCTTTTTCGTCTTGGAGAAATCTTTTTTATAAAATCAGCGAATTTCAGCAGAACCGCATTGTCCAAAGACTTGTCCCTGGTCCAATAAGAAACGTATCTTTGAGAATTCCGCCTTAAAGTCTTTATGCGAATTTCAGATGCGGATTCTGACACTCCAAAAGAAGTCTGCAAGAACTCTTTTGTTATGCGGCAGCCAAACGACTTCAGGCGGTTTATTATGGCTTCCGGCATTAAAAGGCAAGATGCAAAATAATTCGCCTCGATTTCGCTTTGTTCATAAAGCTGCTTGAGCCTTGAATCCTTTTTCTTTCTGTATTCTGTAATATGCTCAATATCATGTCCTAGCACAATATGACCGATTTCGTGCGCAATGCTGAATGCAATTCGGACAGAAGGCATATTCTGATTGTAGAAAATGATGTATCTTCCGCAAAACTCGACAGCTTCTGCATCTTTTGAATTGACGACATCATCCGCATTCATTCCTTTCTCTTCTATCCAGGAGAACGGCATTAGAGCAATTGCAATCTCTTTTCCGATTTCGTCCACAAGCAGAAAGCAGTCTAAAGGAAATTTCTTTATTATGCGGGATTTTATCAAAATCTCATTCACACGCTCTTCTATGTCTGTCTTGTAATCTGCTGAAAATTCTCCGTTCACTATTCCCCTCCAAATGCTTCTGTAAACGCGAGGCGCAGAATGCCTTCCGCACGCTCAAGGTCTTTTTCGCCAAGTTTGCTAAGTCCTCTTTGAATCGAGTTTATTTTTGCGTTTGCAACATCCACTTCTCCTATGCCCAATAAATAGTCAGTTGTTGTTCCAAGAACATCACAGATTTTTTCAAGAGTTTCTTTTCTTGGAACAACGCCCCTTGTCTCCCACATTGCGACTCCGCTTTTTGTTACTCCTACCTTATCGGCAAGAGCTTCCTGAGAAAGTTTCCTAGACTCCCGCAGCTCGCGGACTCTCGCCATAAATTTCTCATTTCCCATCTCTTTACCCTGTCTTTAATAAGATACGTCTGGGCAAGGCACGCTTACGCTCAAAACCCTGACCCAGCCGTTTTTAAGTTTTGTATAAACCTTAAATAAATCAAAATGTTCAAATATTTTGAACCTACATATAATATACAACAGCCAAAACAGGAAGTCAAGAATAAAAATCAAAAAGTTCAATAAGATTTAACCAATATACTAAAACGGAGGCAGTTACTGCACTAATATGGGTGTTGATTAGCGCACTAATTGGGAGACGATTAGTACAGTAAATGGGTGGCAATTACTGCACTAATAAGAAGGCATTTAGTGCAGTAATGGGGAGGCGTTTAGTGCGGGATTTTAGTGGCAATTTGCAGGGAAAGTTTTTCTTCACTTATTTCTCTAAATACTAACATTTATCGATTTGCTTAAATCTAAAATCATCTGCTCGATATTTTTTCTTGGAGCTGCCGGAATTTCTTCCAGAGCCTGAATTGTGGTTTTATATTTACGTAAAAGTTCGTTGTCTTTTTTTGAGTCTTTGCCGGTTACAAGGTATTCGACTGTTGTGTTCAATTTGCTTGCAATTTTTACGGCATTTTCTGCGGAAACCTCGCTTTTACGTTCAAACGATTTATGCAAACTCTGTAATTTTATTCCTGTAAGTATTGAAAGTTCTTTCTTTGTTTTTCCTTGAAAAATCAATTCGTTTTCAACATTTTCCCAAAAATCCATTTTTATAGATTATGGACTGTTGTCTAATATTTCTTTAATTTGTCATACTATAGTCTATTTTTATAAAATACATTAGACTAATGTCTAATTATTCTTTCTTTTCAGGACAAATCAACATGGATTCAACAAGACAATCTCTGATAGACGAAATAAAAAAGCGCGTTCAGGACAGGATTCTTGAGCGGACAAACGCCGACCTTCTGATAAAGCTCATTACTAACGCGGATTCTTTGGACGAGGCGATTAACATTGCGGCTCTTGGAACGACTTACAAGAGAACGGGGCTTCACTTTGACAAGCGGCTTGAAAAAATGGGAAATGCAATCCGATACTTTAAGAAAAACGAGAAGCTTTCTTTCCGCACCGATGACGCAAAGCCGGTCAACAAACTGATTATCGGCGACAACTATCAGGCTCTGCAAAACCTTCTGATTCAATACAGAGGCAAAATCGATGTGATTTATATTGATCCGCCCTACGGAAAAGACAGCATGGGCGAGTTTGCAAAGACGAATTACAACAACGCCATAACAAGAGACAATCTTCTTTCCATGCTTTATCCGCGGCTTGTACTGGCACGGCAGCTTCTTTCTGACGAGGGCGTGATTTTCTGCAGCATAGACGACAAGAATCAGGCTTACGTGAAATGCCTTTTTGATGAGATTTTCGGGGAAACAAACTTTGCAGGAATTTTTCCATGGAGAAAACGAACAGCTAAAAGTGATGTTCCTTTTGGAATATCGCAGGATTACGAATACATTCTTGTTTTTGCAAAAAGCGAATTTTTCAAAGCCAGCATAGAAGGCGGAAACAGAAAATATTTTGAAACGCCGGATTTTCCAAACAGACCTTGGCGATTTCATGATATGACAACACAAAGAACTTCTTTAGAAAGGCCAAACTCAAATTTTACAATTATAAATCCAAAAAACAATGAAACATATCCTGTAAACCCACAAGCAGTTTGGCGTATTACAAAAGAAGGTTTTCCAGAATATTTAAAAGAAAATAGAATTATTTTCCCTGACGATTATGATTTTTTAAAAATTTCAAAACCTGTATTGCGTTATTGGAAAGATGAAGATGAGAAAAAAGCCAAAGATGATTTTGGAAAAATCGCAGTTTCCACCAAATTACCAGATTACGTTGGAATGTCCCAAGACGGAACAAAAGAAATTTCAAATATTTTAGGAGAAAAATCATTCGGCTATCCGAAATCTGTAAAACTTATAAATTTCCTTATAAAAATCTCTTCAAATCAAAATTCCATAATTCTCGACTTCTTCGCAGGCAGCGGCACAACAGGACACGCGGTTCTTGACCTGAACAAATCGGACGGCGGAAACAGGATTTTCATTCTCTGCCAGCTGAACGAGAAAACGGACGCAAATCCCGACGGAATCGCATACGATGTAACCTCAAAGCGGCTCAAGCGGATCATGACAGGCGAGTGTTACGACGGCTCAAAGGATTTTCCGTGGTTACAGGACAACGAGCCTTACGGCGGAAATCTTGATGTCTACGAAATAGAAGAAATTTTTAATTCTGAATCAACCGAAGGCAAAACTCCGTTCGACGTGATTGACGAGACTTTGTACGGCAAGGAAAAATTCCAGACAGTAAAAGAAAAAATCGAATGGGTCTGCCAGAATTTCGACAAGACACAGACAAAATTATAACTGGTGCTGAGCCTGTCGAAGCCACGCATTTCAGTCATTTCGGCAATCTCAATGACCATGGGAAAATAAAATATGTTACAGGAAGCAAAGGACTTACAGAATTCGGCGGTCTCAAAACTTGTGAATGTTGTCGGACAAAAAGAAAAAAGCGAATACACGTTCAAATCTCCTACGGGAAGCGGCAAAACTTATATGATGGCGGACTTTATGAACCGCATAATCTGCGCGAACCCGGACGTGATTTTTCTTGTCTCAACGCTTTCAAAAAGCAGCCTTGCCGAGCAGAATTATAAATCGTTCAAAGCATTGTCGGAAAACGGAACTTTCAGCCGCCTGAATCCGTTCCTGATAAATTCTGACTCCAGCGGCGAGGGAAATATTTTCATTCCTCTGGACTACAACGTCTATGTTCTTCCGCGCGATTTGTACAAGGACAAGTCAAAGCTAAAGGACACAGGAATCTTCAAGAATTTTCTTCTGTCAATAAAAGGCAGTTTTTCTTCGCCTCAAAAAAAGCGGATTTTTGTGATAAAAGACGAGTGCCACATCGCCACAAGCAACCTGGACGAGCTTAAAGACTGTTTTTCCGTAGTGATAAATTTTTCCGCGACGCCAAAGCTAAGCCGAAGCCAGACTCCAGATGTTGAAATCACAAACGAGGAAGCCGAAAACGCAAAGCTCATAAAAACCGTGGAGCAAGGAAGCGAGACCGATACTCTGGAAAACGCGCTTGACAAGTTTGAAAAAGTAAAGGGCGAATACACAAACCTGCTTTCGGTAAATCCGTGCTTTATAGTCCAGATTTCAAACAAGGACAAGGCGGAAGAGGAACTTGAGAAAAATATTTTTCCAACGCTTCAAAAAGAAAAGTTCCAGAATTTAAAATGGGTTTACATTTCAGGAAAAGAAAAGGAGTGCGACACAAACGATTCGGGCTTGAAAAAACTTTCTGTTTCAAAATGGAAAGACTACATGAAAGAAAAAACTTCCTCAATTTCCGTGATTATTTTCAAAATGGTGATTTCTGAAGGCTGGGACATTCCGCGCGCGTGCATGCTTTATCAAATCCGCGACTCAAAAAGCAAGCAGCTTGACGAGCAGGTTATGGGACGCGTGCGCAGAAACCCTCATCTTCTTGATTTTGAAACGCTCTCAAAAGAAGCGCGGAAACTTGCCTGCACTTCCTGGATTTGGGGAATAATGCCGAAAACTGAAAACGCCGCCCGGAACGTGAATCTTTACAGCGGATACAACATTGAAAACGAAATCAGAATCACGCCGACCAAACTGAAGCCAATAAATGAGGCGAAAAACTTAGACTTTGAAGAATATGTCAAAAACTTAAAAGACGACAAAATCACGCACAAAAGCATTTTTGATATGTATCAGGATTTGCAGAAATGCGACGGCGACATTCAGGCAATGTGCTATGAATATGCAAAAAATTATTCTGACTGGAGAATTTTTGCAGAAAACCTAAGCTCGATAAAAACAAAACGCAGCGAATATATTTCGGACTATTCAAAAAGCATGTACGCCTGCGGCAATGTCAGTTTTCCGTCTTTCAGCTGCTACAACGAAAGCGAAAGAACACTGACTTTGAACGACTGGGTTTGGCGCAGAAAAGACAATGAAAGCGATTTTTCATTTGACAGCGAAGCCGAAAGAAAATGGGCGGAACTCTTGAAAGACATACGCTCCGCTTCAATTCAGCAGACAACAAGCGAACTGTTCGGCAACAAATTTCTTTGGGGAAAGAATTTTCCGTTCAATTCGGAAATAAAATTCGAATATTATCTTGACGGAAACATTCACTCATCTTACCCGGATTTTGTGATGAAAGACAAAAAAGGTCGGATTCATATTTTTGAAGTAAAAAGCGTGAACAAATCCGCCCAGCTGAACATCGACGAAGCTGAATACGCAAAAAAAGTGAACGCATTGATAAGCTGCTATCTTGAATGTTCAAGAAAAACGAATCACATTTTCTATCTTCCAGTTCTGGACAAATCGCAATGGCAGATTACAGTCCTGAAAAACGGAGAGAAAAGCACGATAGACAATATGTAGTGCCAACCAGTTTGTAAAAACGTGGATTTAGCGTCAAAATGTTAATGATAAAATTAACAGTATGGGCATTACCTCATACAAAGTGGAGACACTACATGAAAATTATAACACAAAACGAAAAGATTTTGTATATTGGGATTGATGTTCACAAGGACACCTATTCACTTTGCAGCTTTGATTTTCACAAGAATGAACTTTCTGATGAAATGACAATCAAGGCAACAACGAAAGCTGTAATAAAATACCTGGAGGCAATAAAGAAAAAGCACACTGAAAAATTCTTCAAATGGATAAAGACCGTTCAGTTCTCAGAAAAATGGATGCAGGAGGCTTTCAATGAGTATCTTGCGGAAGTTTACAGTCTGAAAGCAAAAATTGAATTGATGGATATGAAAATCAGAGAAATTGCAGAGCTAGAAATCATAAAGGATAAGGTTGATAAGCTTGTGTGTTTCTCAGGTATTGATATAACTACAGCTGTGGAAACAGTCGTGGAAATCCATGATTTTACAAGATTTGCGACGGCAGCTCAGTTCGTAAGTTATCTTGGTCTTTGTCCTGGAGAAGATTCCAGCGGAAAGACTAAGAATATGCTTCCGCTCACCAAGGCAGGAAACTGCAGAATCAGAGCGCTGTTTTGCGAGTCGGCGAAGGCAATAAAACGGACGAATCCTTACGGACAAAAATCAAAGAGGATTCTTGAAAGACAAAAGAATGCAAGTCCTGAAATTGTGGCGTATGCGGATAAGGCAACAAAACGAATCAGAACGAAGATGAGGCATCTTGAAGAACGTGGAAAAAATTACAACGTATCTTCAGCGGCTGGAGCAAGAGAGCTTGCATGTTTTGTCTGGGGAATGATGAACGGAAAAACAGCTTAGTTCATTATTCATATTTTAAGTTTTTGAAATAAAGAAAAGGTGGCGGAAACGGGGCAGATTTGAGTTATCTTCGTTTATCCTATGGGCTAAACAGTAAGAAATTACTGCGAACTCCCGCTTAATAGACAGAAAGAACTTTTGGCGGATCATTGACCTGTCGGTAATGGTGGAAACAAAGTTTCAACCTAAATCCACGAATATCAGGATGGTCTAGTGCCGAAAATCTTGATTTCTAAAGCCTTTTCTTTTTTTATATTAAAGTTTGTTTTGTCATTGACAAATGGCACAACATATCAGGAGATCCAAGAATAAAATATCAAAATATTTCCATTCCTGAAAAAGGACAAATTGTAACTGCAAATTTAGGAATGAATATGATTACACAAGGAAAATCTAGTGTAGCAGTAGGAGTTCGTATAAATAAAGAACAGCTAAATGGCTTTGTAAAAGTCGGAGATTATATGCCGACTCAAGAAAATAACGAAAAAATTGTTTTTGAGAATTATCCAAATGGAAATCATATAACAGGAAATACTTTCGGGATTACAGATTATATTTTAGTTTATTACAAAAACACTAATGAACTTAAATATGAAATGTATGGCGGAAGTATGAAAGTAAAAAACTTCAGTGATACAGTTACTAATTTTGAACTTAGAGATGTATATTCTGTTTCTGCAGATAATTTCCAACAAACATTGATTTATCTAGGAAAATCTGGTCAGACAATCAAACTCGCATATAGAGAATTTAACGGAGATTTTATAAAACCAGCTTTTTCTACTGAAGTATCATACGATTTGTCAGAAACAAAAAAAATTGGTTATATGAATTGTGAAATGGAAATTCTGGAAGCAACCAATTCTTATATAAAATATAAAGTAATAAAAAATTTTAATGATTAACCAATAAAGTCTTACTTTAAATAAGTAAAACACATAACAAAGGTTCGTAGCCGACAGGCAGTCAAGCTGCCTGCGGTACAACCAGTTGATATGGTGAGCCAAAAGTCAATATGTAAAAAACAGGAAAAGAACAGTGTCCGCTCTTGTCCGGTAGTGACCACTATGATATTCGTACATAGGCCGAGGCCCGCTCCAGGTCAATGATCTGCCGTAGAACCCTTTTGCTATGTTAACAGGAATCAGATTCTGAAAATCAGAAAATGTCCTAAAACTGGTTTCGAAGATGGTTGTTTATGTACTGCAATCCCCGAATCACTTCGTCCCCTTCCTGAAAATACCGGCCTGCTGTTTTTTTTAATTTGTTAAAACCAAGTTTTTGCATTATTTTTAGAGATATGCAAGTATTAATACAGCCATATGGCAAATCTGAGATTTCTCTATCGTTTCTGTCTGGTTTTACAGAACCTGTATTAAATGCTGTACGAAGGCTTCCCAACCGCAGGTACGAACCCTCACAAAGAATCTGGATTATACCGGATAGTCAGGAATGTATCGATTCGCTCTTACAGAATCTCTACTTAACGGGGCTTTTCACTTATGAGGATGTTAATGAAAATCAGAATTATCCGAGAAATACAAACGACGAATTAATTAATGATTATGTTCAAAATGAAACAAAAAAACTTGAAGAAGTGTTGAAGGTTCGTCATTATTCAAAATGTACAATTGACCGCTATAAAAAATGGGTTCAACTTTTTCTTACTCAAAATAGTGCATCGGAAAGCAATTGTAATAATCAGTCTGCACAGAAAGAAATAAATGAATATTTAAAGTTTCTGGCACTAAAAAAGAATGTCAGTGCATCAACGCAGAATCAGGCTCTCGCAGCGCTTCTTTTCTATTATAGATTTGTAAAAAATGAGCCTATGGAAAAATTAACGAATGTTGTCCATGCAAAGAAAAAAACAAGAATTCCTGTTGTCTTTAGCCGGCAGGAAGTTTCTAAAATCATTGGAAATCTGACAGGAACAAAAAAACTTATAGCAAAGCTTCTTTATGGAACCGGACTGAGACTAAATGAGGCTTTGTCGCTTAGAATCTTAGATTTAGATTTTGACAGAAATGAAATAATTGTTCGTCACGGAAAAGGCGACAAAGACCGCCATGTAATGATTCCCCGAACGCTCATTTGCGAATTAAAATCTCATATAGAAAATTTACGAAAAATTCACGAAGAAGATTTAAAGGCTGGTTTTGGCTCCGTAAAACTTCCCCAGGCTCTTTCTGATAAGTATCAGGGCGGAAGCAAGGAATTTAAATGGCAATGGCTTTTTCCACAAAAAAATAGATGGAAAAATCCCCAGACAGGTGAGGAAGGCAGATGGCATTTAGATGAATCACTTATGCAGCGTGCCGTAAAACAAGCCATTTTGGAAGCTGGCATCAATAAAAACGCAAGTTGCCACACCTTTCGTCATTCTTTTGCAACTCACTTGCTGGAAAACGGATACGATATAAGGACAATCCAGGAGCTTCTTGGTCACAGCGATGTGAGTACCACAATGATTTATACCCATGTCCTAAATCGCGGAGCCGGTGGTGTAATAAGTCCTCTGGATAAAATGTAAAACTTACCAGTATCCGTGTAAAAATCTGTACACATTCGTGAAAGTGTTGTATATTAAGGAATAAGTAAAATGATGTAAGATTTTACACTGACACTTTTTGCAGTGTAAACTTCTTACAACTGATACGGAGAAATTTTGTTATGCTCACAGCCCACTGGGCTGGTGAGGAGGAGTAAAAAAATGAAAAGAAATTTGATATTGATTTTTGTACTTCTGCTTGCGTTATTTAATTCTTGTCAAAATGAAACAGAAAATGGAAATCTAGTTGGAGATAAAACTTCAACTGATATTTCCGATGATGCAAAAAAAGAAAATGAAGAAGATAATATTGGAACTGCCTATATTATGAATGGTTCATTATATAATATTAATTGGTATGTTCCTGATGTTAGCAATGACACTCAATATTTTTCTTTTACAAACTCAAAAATATACTATAGATTTCATTATAATAAGAACTCTACTTTTAGTAGTTTAGGCTCATCCAAAGTTGGTAATATAACGTTTTTAAAAACAGATTTATCAAAATTTGAATATCGCTGGGATGGAAGTATAAGTGGTTCCGAAAAAACAGAAAATATTTTACTTCTCGATAAAGATGTCTTGGTTGTAAATAGTGGATTCGACTGTACAAATGAAATCGCAAAAACTCATATTTGTTATAGAGATTTATCAGCGTATACAAATGATATTCCATTTATGGGTTTTGGAAAAACTGCTCAAAACAGCTATTCCGAGTGGTTTATATTTACTCCATCTGGAAATTGCTATAAGCGATATTTAAATTTTCAAAGTAATGAATTATTAATTGTAAGTGGAACATGGGAAAAAACTGATGACCAGACATATAAAATATTTTGGTCTAAAAATAATAAAAGTAAATATGATATTTTAAGAGGGACACAGTTATATCAAAATGCAAGTGGAAATATAAGTTCTGTTCCTGTAAATTTATATGTTACAAGATATTAAATAGCATAACAAAGGTTCGTAGCCGACAGGCAGTCAAGCTGCCTGCGGTACAACCAGTTGTTATGCTTACACGCCACTGGCGTGATCTAAAGTGGAGGAATTATTTATGACTTTAACAGAAAATATTTTGAAACTATTCGAAATAGTTAATGATTTAAGGAAGAATTTTCCAAATAAAGAATTTACTTTAGATGGTCGTTTAGTTGGCGATATTGGCGAAATCTTAGTTCAAGAAAATTATGATGTTCATTTATATTCTACTTTAGAAAAAACATACGATGGCTATGATTCGTATAATAGAAAAGTTCAAATAAAGGCAACATTTAAAGATAAACTAAGTTTTCCTTGCAATAAAAGTGAAGTTCCTGATTATTACATTGGGATAAAAATTAATTCTGATGGGTCCTTTGAGGAAATTTACAATGGAAAAGGTTCTTATATTTGGGAATTAGTAAAAAGTCGACAAAAGACAAAAACTTCTTCTTTTCAAATTAGTGTTTCATCTCTGAAAAAATTAAATGATAGTGTTGATGTTTTTGATAAAATTGAAGAAAAAAATAATAAAATGAGCGAAGATTCTATTGGTTCATCAATGTATACAATTGGAGAAAGAAAAAACAATAAATATTTGAAAGAAATAGATATCTCTATACTTACTGATTCTATTATGGAAAAATATAGTAAACAGTTAGATTACTGTAATTTAGATAAAGAAGCTTTGGAGGGGAAATATTATGATAGAAAAGGATGGGTTTATTATGGAGAAGGTCCGTTCCATTGTTTTGATTTACAGATTAAAGAACTTGTAAAAAATTAGCATAACATGCACTTCAAAGCGGACGGCAAGTCAAGCTTGCCGCCGTTTAAGTGCGTAGTTATGTGGACGCCCGCACTGGGGCGCTTTTGGAGAAAGAAAAAAAATGAATGGTCCAATAGTTCTAAATATTGCTTTATGTTTGTATGGAAATGCATTTCAACAAAATGAAATAATCCCTGATTTTTTTAGTAATTCAACAGCACAATTTTGTAAGAAAATAGAATTCTCATTAATTAGAAAAAGTCTTTTAGGAAAAACGGAAAAAAAGATAATTTATGAAAATCCAAATAACTTTTTTGATAAACTTGGAGCTTTATATACTCAGTTTAATTTATATTATGAAAGTATTAATAAAAATGATGGTCTTGAAGAGAGAATGAGTGCTGGATTTATTGGTGGCGGTGGAAAGTGGAATTTAGTATCTAAAAATGAAAAAGACACTTCCGTATGGACAGCCTTTTGGGATGTTATTGATCAGAATAATCCAAATAAAAAAATATGGGGTGTAAACTATATAAAAACCGGGAATCAATATTTATGTAATGAAGATGATGATAATTATATAAATAATTTTTATTCAGCTTTAGAAGAAATCTATAATTTTACAATAAAAAAGAATGATTCTGCTTTTGCAAATTGTTTTAAAAATGCAATGACAACGTTAAATTCTAATGGAAAAGAATTATTCGGCTATCATAAAGATTTAGTTCCAAATTGTTATAAAAAAATTGAATACCTGCTTGATGCATGTCAAAGTGCTTGGGTATTCGGTGGAATGGGCTCTTGGAATGATATATGGATAGAAGATGAAAATATTTTAAATGAATATAAAATTGTATCTAATAATTTATATTCTTCGCTTATATCAACTATAATTCAAAGTGTAAATAGTGTAATATAGAGAATAACACATAACACAGGTTCGTAGCCGACAGGCAGTCAAGCTGCCTGCGGTACAACCCATTGTTAGGTGGACGCCCGCACTGGGGCGCTTTTGGAGAAAGAATGAAGAAAAGATTTATTTTTATTGCAAATTTGATTTTGGTTTCGACGGTATTTATTTCCTGTTCCAATTTTAATATATTCAAGGATATTACTTTTGGAAGCGACATGAAAAATGTGGAAAAGATTCTTTCGCAAAACAAGATAAAATATAAAACCTATCCTGCCGCCCCAATGTTGGATATAGACTTAGAAAATCCTGAAGAGATTGCTGATGCACTTAGAAATAAAAGTGCGGGATTGCTTGGCGATATGCTTTATAAAGAATCTATTTATTACTTAAAAAGTATTTGTGGTATTAATTTTCAATCACAAATATTCTTTTTTAATGATAAGTGTACTAACATAAGCCTTCGATGGCATATAAAAAGCAATCCTTCGCTGAGAAACGGTTATATAGCTTCGGAAAAATTAAGAACATATATCACTCAGCAATATCCAGAAAAAAAATTTGAACCTGCAGAAGATAAATTTCACGATGAAACATATGTAATGCAAATTTCAGACACAGTTTCTATTTCCGTTAGAGCTAACACTGAAAACCTTTACTGCGATATGGAAGATTCTGTTTTGCAAGAGCCATATGAAGAATTAAAGAAAAAGGTAAAAGAATTTACTGATTATTATGGAAATGAAGATGATTAAAAAGATACAATAGATGAAGCTCTGAATATATAATCATTGATGTATAAAACATATAACGATGTTTTCAAAACCGATAAAAAGTAAGTCTATAAAAAACAACACATAACAAAGGTTCGTAGCCGACAGCGGGTCGAGCCCGCTGCGGTACAACCCGTTGTTATGTGGACGCTCGCACTGGGGCGCTGTTAGGAAACGAAATGAAAACAATTCAATTAAAAAATGATGATTACAAAGGCTATGTAAACAATCTTCGGCATGCTTGTCGCGGGATTATAATAAATAATGGAAATGTTTTGTTGTGTTATGAATCAAATGAAGACAAGTACATTATTCCGGGTGGTGGACAAGAAGAAAATGAAACTCTTGAACAATGTTGTCAAAGGGAACTTTTAGAAGAAACTGGGATGATTGTAAAAACAAATCCTTGTTATCTAGAAATTGAAGAGTTATTCTTAGATTGGAGACATATTAATCATTATTTTGTTTGTGAAATCATTGAAGATACAGGTACATTCCATCTTACAGAAAATGAAAAACAGGCTGGGTATAAGACAGTTTGGATTCCATTAGATAAGGCTATAGAAATATTTGGAAACTATGAGACTTTTCATAAAACCAACATTGCAGATTATGGGTTGTACAGAAGAGAATTTTTTGCATTAAACGAACTAAAAAAAATCTTAAAAGATGAAAAATCAGGTCAAGTCTGATTTTTAGTACGGCGGGTCAAGCCCGCCTTTTTATTTGACAAAATCAGCATGGTATAATTATAATATAATTATGAATAAAATAATCTTTGAATGGGATCCCGTAAAAGCTGAATTGAATTATACGAAACACAAAGTAACTTTTGAGGAAGCAAAAAGTGTTTTTTATGATGAAAATGCAATCTTAATTGCGGATCCAGACCATTCAAGTATGGATGAAGACAGATTTATCATGCTTGGACTTAGTTCCGAGTTACATATGTTGGTTGTCTGTCATTGTTACAGAGAAAATGACAGAATTCGTATCATTTCGGCACGAAAAGCAGATACGCTTGAAGCCGCACAATATGGAGGAAGATAATATGAGAGACCACTACGATTTTTCAAACGGAATAAAAAATCCTTATGCAGATAGACTCAAAAAACAGATAACAATTCGCCTTGACGACCAGGTAATTGAATATTTTAAGAATATGGCAGAAGAAACTGGTATGCCTTATCAGAATATAATCAATTATTATCTGTTGGATTGTGTAAAAGAAAAGAAATATCTGGAAGTTGCGTTTAGTAAGTAAATCACATAACAAAGGTTCGTAGCCGACAGCGGGTCAAGCCCGCTGCGGTACAACCAGTTGTTAGGCTGACGGCTCACTGAGCCGCTTTTTTTGTGGTATAAGGAGCGAAAAATGAAAGCAAAGACAATCATCATCGGCATACTGGCTGCGGCCGTGCTTGTGGGAACGTCGGCGGCACAGTCCTACGGCGAGAAGAGCCGCCCCGACAGCGTGGGCGACATCGTGTTTGATGACGGCTCGGCGACGGCATGGCACGAGGGGCTTAGGCTCACGGACGAGCAGAAGATGTCTGCTGTAGCGGTCATCTTTTATGTGGGAACGGAGTGCTCCAACAACGGTGAGAAACGCATCCTCGGCGTGGGCCTGGCACAGAAACACCTTTTGTGGTGCACGGAGGACGCGAGTGCATACAGCGTGAATATTGCCACGATTCAGTGCGAAGAAAGCGGAAGCAAGGGCATGTCTACATTTTCGGGTGACAAGGACGGAAGCGACAATCTTGAGCAAATGGGCGCGTATCTTTCAGAAAACGGCATAGAAAACGATACGGCGTATAAAAGCCATTACCCTGCGTTCTACTTCGCCAAGAACTACGCAGAGGAGGTGGAAGAAAGCAATGTGTTCGGCACGAAGTTTGGAAGTGGCTGGTATCTTCCGAGCAGTGCGGAGTTGTTCCAAATCTGGAAGAGCCGTGAGACCGTGAACGCGGCGCTTGCCTCGTGCGGGGGGATGCCGTTTGATTTGGAGGACGGTTGCTACTGGTCGTCAACACAGGCTGCCTCCTTGGACTACTTCGCTCTCTCCCTCGTATTCTCTGATGGGGGCTTTGGCATGAGTTCCAAATATTACGGCAACGACTGTGCTTGTGCAATCCGTGCCTTCCATACTGTGTCCGCGGACAAAAGTCGGTTTTAGGTATTTTAGTGCTAGGGCAAAGAAGCCGTTATAAAACAGTAGCGGAGCGAAGAAGCGGTTGTACGCGACTTTCGTCGCTTGGGATTTGCAAAACAGGAGCGTTGCTTCTAAAAAATATATGGATTTTAGTTTCATAAATATAGAAAGAAATATAAAATCTGTAAGAAATATTTCAGCCTAACATGCACTTCAAAGCCGATGCCGTGTCAAGCACGGCACGCTTTAAGTGCGTAGTTATGTGGACGCCCGCACTGGGTCGCGTTTAAGGAAAAAGTAAATGAATTATAGTCTAGAAAATTTTGAGAATATCTCATTTGATGAATATGACTTAGATTTAAGACAGAAAGAAGTCGATGGAGAGAAAATGAGGTGTAAACATTTGTTTAAAGGTCATTTTCGCACCAAAACGGCAAAAAAACAAAAAAAAAGGTAAATTAAGAGAAATATTTTACGCAAAAGGAGAAAATAATGCATAGTTATTCTGAAAATGATTTTTTTGACAAAATCGAAGATTTGACGCTCCAAAAATACGAAGATGGTACGTTTTTTTGCAGAATCACAAAACCGCATGTTTGCGACGGTGATTTAATCGACATTCAAGATGTCGGCGACGAAGTGCGTTTTGAGAAGCTCAAGCCGAAAATCCTTTTGTTTGCCAAAAAGTTCCTCGCGATTTTGAAAACCGTCCTCGATTACACCGAAAAAAATGAATCAGGGCTAAAATATGACGTGGGCGGAGTTTATATGGAAGACGATACTCATTTTGTCTTCGATATGTGGCAAGAGGACGTAAACAACCAGTTTGACGTTTATATTTCTTACAAAGACGGTGTTTTCATTTTTGAGAACTTCAACAACAGCGTTGATGTCGGTACAGTCGTAGAGTAGCAGAAAATGAAATCGCTTGCCAAGCAAATCGGATTCACAATCATCGCAATACAGTCTCTTCTCGTTCTTTCCTCATGTTTTGCAGGAGGAAAAATTATAAAAGTAAAAAAGGAAACTTTCAGAAAGCAAGTCAAGCTTGCTGAAAAAAAGAATTGAACTTTAATCTTGGAACGAAGAAACGGTTATATTGGTAAACAAAAAAATCAGGTCAAGCCTGATTTTTTAATGAAAAGGAAGTATGAATGTTAGAACGTTCAATAACAATTTTTGACAATAAAACTGAATTGTTAATAAAGGAAATTGTTATTACACCTAATTTTAGTCTTTTAAAGAAAAAATATAAAGAAGAATTAAATACCGACCCGTTACTATATTATGAATATGAAATAAAAAAAGACGATGTTGAATTTTATAAAAAGTTAATAGATATTGATTTTGAATTTGATAAATATAGTTATTTCTTATCATGTTCAGAAGTAAAATAAAAAACACATAACAAAGGTTATGTGGACGCCCGCACTGGGGCGCTTTTTGACAAAATAAATAAACATTGGGAAAAAAAATTGAACATTGAAAAAATTAAAAAGAATATATCAAAAATCATCTTTGTTTTAGTTTTTATAGAAAACTTATGTAGACTTCTGATAAATCATGAAAATGTACAAACATTTGGATGGTTGGAGTTGATTCCGCTTAGTATATTAGTTGTTTTGACATTTTATGAATTCAAGAATACTGAAAGAGCAAAGATGCTTTTTACAATATATTGGGCTTTTGATTTTATAACGGGATTTTCTTATTTATTAAAAAAAATAAATCCTGTGTATTTTTCTATGTTCCCGTCAAGCTCTTGGCTTTTTGAAATTATCTATATAATTAAATATTCTCAAAATCAACTGTTTGTTGACCTGATAAGTATTATTTTACTTTGGGTTGGATATTATTTTGAATACAAGAGAATTTGCAAATTTGAAAAGAAAAATTATAAAGAAGTTGAATATAAAAAAATAACAGTTTCGTCAGTGATTGCTTTAGTAAACATTTTGATTTTATGTTACTCAGTTTTTATAATCTTTAACAACCATTTTGTAGACATGGAAATATCAAGTACTGGCATTTCATACAAAAAAGCACAAATTGTGATGGTTTTCTATTTTCTTTTAGAAGCTGCGATAATTTCAATTCCATTGGCAATAGTCGGCTTGATATTTGAATTAATTGCAAAGTATAAAAACAAAATAGGAAAGATTATCAATAAGCTGCTTTTGACATTGTATCTGCTAGTAATAATTATAAACATTATTATTTATGAAGTATGGTATTGAAGTAAATGTTCAAAAAAATCACATAACATGGTTTTCAAAACCGATAAAAACTTTGTCACAAAAGTTGCTTTTCGTGGCTTTACGCCACCGCAACTTTTGCGCCAATTCTGCCGTTGGCAGAACCGTTTTTGCGGTTTAAAACGCTAGTTATGTGGACGCCCGCACTGGGGCGCTTGAGGAGAAAAAAATTGAAAAAAAATATTATTTTGGGAATGGGAATATTATTACTTTTTTCACAATTCCTTTTTTCACAATCATATTATATTAATAAAGATACTCATAATTATAATCCGAGAGGTTTCCAACCTGATGTGGATTTACCTAAGGGTTCTATAATATATTTGGATAAGGATTCCGAGGTTAGTTCATATAGACCAGATGAAGATACAAACATTATAAAAATATCAGGTCTATATCAAGAGCAAAAATTAACATTTTATTCTTCTGATGTCAATATTTTAAATAATGATACGTTTGATTCGGAGTTATTAGAAAAAAAATGGATTCCTTCATATTATTTTTCTATTTTAAAATCAAAACAAATACAACAGTCTTTATTGGATTATGAACCGTTTTGGAAAAAGTGGGTGGCTATTGATTCCTGGGAAACAAACTGGATAGATGCTTATAATATAACAAATATCATTTTATCAAATACAAATTTGTTTATCCCGATGATAGGTCATTTAGAATCTTCATATGTTATTTTTTCAACATTAAAACGAACTGATACCGGATACATAGCAAAAATAAAAAGTGTTGATTCTTATACAAATCATCCCGAATTTGTTTCTTTGTTAAATGCAAATGATAATTCTTTATTAAGTTTTATTATTGATGGAGATTATATGACAATGAAACTTGATGATAAAGAAATTATCAAACTATGTGCTTGTGATGATTCTATGTATTTTTTTATCAAAAATTGTATAAAAAATAACACCTGCGACCTTTCCCGCGTTACCTGGCCTCGCCACGCTGACGGTTCATGCGACTACGACGGAAGTAAAAAAACAACTGCAGTTCAAACTGCAAAAGCAACTCCTTCTACCAACGTTGCACAAAAAAAAACAATGACCGTCAAAGAAAACCTGAAGCTCCGTTCCGGCGAAGCAACATCTACACAGGTTCTTACAGTAATGCAAGCTGGCGCTAAGGTAAAAATCCTTGAACTAGGCAAATCCGAGACAATCGATGGAATAAGCAGCAACTGGGTAAAAGTTGAAGTTCAAAAAGGTGCGAAAGACCGCGATGGGAACCCGATTAAGGCCGGTACTGTTGGCTGGTGTTACGGTGGTTATTTAGAGTAAAATCACATAACAAAGGTTCGTAGCCGACAGCGGGTCAAGCCCGCTGCGGTACAACCAGTTGTTAGGCGGACGGGCCACTGGCCCGCTTATTGTTAATAAGAAAGTCCTCCAACATTTTTCTCTAAAGTCATTCGTTGAATGACAAAAAAGTAAAAATCGTAGGAGGATTTTTATGGACGCAAACAAAATTGACATGTTTTTTGTAGCAAATGGAAAGAAACTACCTTCAGAAAAGGCTGTTCTTATTCGTGAAAAAATGGCACAGGCAGATGACTCACGATATGCCACAATCAGCTCTGTTGAACTGAAAGACCCGACAACTATGCTTCTTGTAAGTATTTTCCTTGGAGAACTTGGAGTTGACCGTTTTATGCTGGGGGAAACAGGTATGGGAATTTTGAAACTTCTTACAGCCGGCTTATGCGGTATTCTATGGCTCATCGATTTGATTGGCATTACAAAGAAAGTAAAGGACTACAACTACAATGAATTGATGAAGATTCTGTAATCCGAGATAAGGAAACTTTTGTTTCAAGCACGAAAGTTTCCTTTAATTTTTTTCAAATTAATATATGACCTGCATTATTAGAGAGATTTTTAATTGTCCATGCCCTACTTGTGGAGTAACAAGAGCTTTGATTTCCTTGTTAAAAGGAGATTTACAGGGGTATTTTCACTACAATTTGATGGCAGTTCCATTATGCATAGCGACAGTTTTGATGATTATTGGCACAAAAGTAAAAATAAAAAAGCTCCAGATTATAAGTGTTGTAATTTTATTAATAAACATACCGTATTATTTTTATAGACTGAGGCTTGGGGTAATTCCATAAAAACACACTTTCAAGTCGAAAAAAAAATAAATTCTATGATATAATAAAGGGAAAATTTGGTTGCAAGGAGGAACATATGCCTTTGACTGAAGTACAGGAAAAATTGAAAAAAATTCCAGACGAATATCTGGGTGAAGTATATAATTACCTTGAATTGCTGGAATATAAAATTCTATACAAAAAACAAAACGAACCTTCCAAAAGAAAGTTTCCAAATCGTCACCCTGGAATTTTAAAAGATCCGAATTTCTATATGTCTCCAGATTTTGATGAGCCTTTAGAAGATTTTAAGGAGTATATGTGAAATATCTTTTAGACACACATGCACTGCTGTGGTATTTATATGACGATAATAATCTTTCCTCAACAGCAAAAGAACTGATCACAAATGAGTATTGCTATTACAGTAAAGTTTCACTATGGGAAATTGCCATAAAGCAGACTAGGAAACTTCTTGAATATAAACAGTCAATTTCTGAAATTATCGAAGCCTGCAGGGAGGAAGAATTCGAGGAGCTTGCTGTATCAGGAACCTCATTGGAATTGATAAAAACGTTGCCTGATGTTCATCGAGATCCATTTGACAGACTGTTGATTGCCATGGCAAAAGAAAATAGTTTTACAATTATTACAAAAGACTCAAAAATTCCATTGTATGATGTAAAGACAATTTGGTAGATAATCGCCTAACATGGTTTTCAAAACCGATAAAAACTTTGTCACAAAAGTTGCTATTCGTGGCTTTGCGCTACCGCAACTTTTGCGCCAATTTTGCCTACGGCAAAACCGTTTTTACGGTTTAAAACGCTAGTTAGGCGGACGGGCCATTGGCCCGCTGGGTTTTAAAGTATAAAAATTCTTTTGTAAAGGTAAAAATCCACTGTACGCCCTTTACGGGCTAAAAGAATAATTCCTTGTAAACGAGAAATAAAGGAAAAAGGAATATTTTGAGAGCAAGTCAAGCTTGCTCTCAAAATGAATTGAACATAGAAATTAAAAAATCCCCTGTCGGAGCTGGCTTTGCAGTCGAAGGGGATTGGATTCGTAGTTTAGGCTTGCATCTGTTGCAACCAAGATTAGCAGCCGTGAATTAATAATGAATTAATTTTATGTCGCAGTTTCAAGTCACTGCGGAACTGATATTTGAGTACAAGTTTTTTTACGCTACCTCAAGAAGCTGTACTTACTTCCTTGTGTAGCTCACATCAGACAGCTCTTTCTTAAGCTCGGCACTTGGGGTAAAGAGAACACGCAGGTTCTTAATATCATTCGAACTTACGTCCTCTGCCTTTTCATGCCCTACAGAACTGAATGAAAGCTTAAATATTCCAAACTTGTTCAGTCTGATGCGGTTGGAACTTTTCAGGTATTGCGGCATCTTATCCAAGAAACTCTCGATAACAGCTACAATATCTGCCGGGGTCAGCGTGCAGGACTTGGAAATTTCCTTTGCCAATGCATTGACATCGATTTCCTCGCCGTACTCAGCCGACGCATAATACTTAGAATCCGCCTCTCTGTTGAGCGGGTTCTGTCTCTTTGTTACAGAATACATCATATAATGTACCCTCCATGATTAAACTACTTTTGAAGTACCGTATAAGCACCTCCGCTAGCGATTTTTTCTCTGGGAACTCCAACGGAGCCCATATCTTCGGCCGAAAGATACGATTTAAAAATAATAAATTCATGTGGCAGTCGGCAAGTCTTTTTCCGAAAATTTTAAGGATTTTACCGTAAAATTCTCAGTGAGTTTTACCCAAAAAGTCTCTGAGTTTTTTAAAATTCTCACTGCCTTTTTAAAAATTCTCAGTGAGAATTTTGCATGTCTGGAAAAGAAAAAAAAATAATTTGTTTTTCTCTTGTTATCGTGAGTTTTTATTGTGTTTTCTGTTAAAATATGATATAATACATCTAATGAGTGCAAGTTATAAAAAACTTTGGAAAATCTTAATTGACCGAGACATGAATAAAAGTGATTTAATTCAAAAGGCGAACATTACTAGCAATATTGTAGCCAAGATGGGAAGAGGTGAAGACGTGTCAATGGAAAGCCTTCGTAAAATATGCCTTGCACTTGATTGTGAGATTGGAGATATCATGGAACTAAATATAAAAGAAACAAAAGATAATAAATAGAGTGTCATTATTTGGCATTATGTATACTGTAAAATGTTTGAAAAGGTTTCTTTTAAAATTTAATTATCTTTGCTAAGGAGCGAGCAGTATGAATGGAATCATTGCTTCGCCTATGAATTATATAGGCGGGAAATATAAGATACTTCCACAAATTTTACCTCTGTTTCCAGAGAATATAGGAACTTTTGTTGATTTGTTTTGTGGTGGCTGTAATGTAGGAATAAATGTTCCAGCAAAAAAAACTGTTTTTAATGATAATCTTACCTTTTTAGTAGATTTGTATAAGAGTTTCAATTCATTATCTGTAGACGAAATTTTAAATCACATAGAAACTCGTATAAAACAGTTTAATCTTTCTTTAACAAACAAAGAAGGTTATCTTGAACTTAGAAAACTCTATAATTCTGAAAAAAATCCCTTGGACTTGTTTGTCTTAACGGCATACTCATTCAATCACCAGATAAGATTCAATAATTCTCACGAATTCAACAATCCTTTTGGAAAAGACAGGAGTTGCTTCAACGAACACATGAAAAACAATTTGTTAAGTTTCTTAAAAGAGTTGGAATCTAGAAATGTTGAGTTTACCTCCTTAAATTTTGATGTTTTTGATTTTTCAAATCTTTCCAATAACGACTTTGTATATTGTGATCCACCATATTTGATAACAACAGGTACTTACAATGACGGCAAGCGAGGTTTTACCGGCTGGGGCGAAGAGCAAGAAAGAAAACTCTTACAGATTCTTGATGAGATAAACAAGAATAATGTTTATTTTGCACTGTCAAATGTTCTTGTGCATAAAGGTAAAGAGAATCTGATTTTGAAAAGTTGGGTTGCAGAGAAGAAATATTTTGTTTCATATCTTTCAAAAGATTATTCAAATTCAAATTATCATACAATTGACAGGAATAAGAATTCTACTGTTGAGGTTTTAATAACGAATTACAATCCTCAAACGATAGTTCAAGAAAATTTTGCTCTAAAGTTGGCTTAAAATGCGGTACATTGGAAATAAAGAAAACATTTTGGAAAACATTTATACAATTCTCCAAGCAAATAATGTATCTGGTAAAACATTTTTTGATTTCTTTGCAGGAACTACAAATGTAGGTCGTTTTTTTAAATCCAAAAATTATCAGGTTTCGTCTTCCGATATTCTCTACCTTTCCTATTGTTTACAAAAAGCATACATTGAAAATAACTCTGAGCCAAAGTTTGAAAAATTACTAAAGATACTTCCAGAACCAAATAATAAGAATTTGTTTTCAACGCCACTTGAGACTGTTTCAAATTATCTAAATTCACTTGATGGTGTTGAAGGTTTCATATTTCAAAATTATACACCAGCAGGAACCAAAGAACTGCAACAGCCAAGAATGTATTTTATTGACGAAAATGGGAAAAAGATAGATGCAATTCGTCAACAAATTGAAAACTGGAAAAACGATAATTTAATTTCGGAATCAGAATACTACGTTTTACTTACTTCTCTAATAGAAACAATTGGTTTTTATTCAAATATTGCAGGTGTTTATGCAGCATTCCATAAACATTGGGATTTTAGAGCTTTAAGACCATTGGAATTGAGAACGATTCAATTTGTGGATAATGGAAAAGAAAATAAAGTCTATAATGACGACAGCATGAACCTTCTTGACAAAATAAATGTAGACATTTTGTATCTTGACCCACCCTATAATGAAAGACAATATGCTCCGAATTATCATATTTTAGAAACAATTGCGAAATACGACGAACCAAAATTGCGTGGTGTTACTGGAATGAGGGATTATTCATCTCAAAAATCTAGATTCTGTAATCCTACAACAGCTTTAGAAGATTTGAATAAAATTGCAAAAGAAGCGAAGTACAATTTTCTTGTTTTAAGTTACAATTCAGAAGGAATAATGCCGTCTGAAAAAATTTTAGATACATTAAAACAATATGGAACTGTAAAACTTGAACAGTTTGAGTATGCAAGATTTAAAAGTAATAATAACGGTCTTGCTCGTACAAAAAAAACAGTTTTCGAACAATTATATATACTTAAAAGAGAGGCATAAAATGAATTTGTGGATTTTGACAGAAGAAAGACCTAAGAAAGAAGTATTGAAAATGATTTTTGAATACTTCGCCAAAGACCAAAACTGTGGATTCTTTGGAGATTCTATCCGTATTATTCCTCTTTTATACAAAGACAAAACATTCTCTTTTACTTATGAGGTTATTGGCTTCAAATGTGCGAAAGTTGATAGAATTTACATTAAAACTGTTTCGGGAAGTTCAAGTTTTACAGATTTCCTCGTTTTTTATCAGGACAATTTACCAACCGTAAAAGATACTCCACTTTATGCGATTGAGGAAACAAAAACTGATGATAAGGAAAGCCGTAATACAGGTGTTTATCAGCGTTGTTCAAAGTTTGTTTTCATTCAGAATTATTATCCAAAAACAAAATTGGTAATGCTTTATGCTTTACAAGTGGGACAAAAAGAGAAACCGACAGAAACATACATTTTTGGAACTCGTTTACTTTTGACCTTAGGTGTAGAAATCCTCGGAAAGAAACTTGATCCTAATATTTTTAAACCTTTTACATCGATAGAAGAGTTAAGAATCGCAAAAGCAAATATGCGACCTGCTCCTGCAGGGAATATCCCAATCGCAATAAACATTGCAGATGAGGACTGGATTCAAGTTTCAGGTCGTTTGTTTAAAAGCGGCGGACTTTCCCATGACCCGAATATTGGAGCCTTGAGTATTATTTCTGCAGTCATTAGGAAACTTGGGTTTAAGGGAAAAATTGAAATCATTATGCATGGTCTTGAACAAAGGCATGTTGGAAAAACAAACAAATTTGTTCAGATTGCAAATGTTCTTGGAATAGAATTGGAAGGATTAACACTCCCAAAAGCAACCTTGCCAGAAGATTACTGGCATTACGAAACAAAAGGTGAAAAACTTGGAACAATATTCATTCACTTGGTTGTAGAAAATTTTACAGAAAGTTATTCAATTTTTGAAAACCATGCAGGATGTGAAAAAGGATATTTCGTAACAAAAGATGGACAGCACTTAGCTCTTGAGAAATATGCCGATAGAGATGCATATAAAGCCGGAGATAAAAATCAGATAATCTATATTCCTGATTTAGTTTTGCTCGACATTTCAGAAACAGAAGTTATCACAATTGAGGGTAAGAAATATGAGTTCAAGCAGAACGGCATCGACGAACTGAACAATTATGACACATTTGATGAGAGATATTTAAAAGTCTACTACCCTGAATTTAAGATTGTTCGTACTGTAGTACTTTATGGCAGTAAAAATGAACAAATCGCCGAAATTGAAGTAGGATTTTTGCTCAATGAAAACGGAAAACTTGTTCTTGGTATAAAAGCTCCTAAACTATTCAAACGAGCAATTTCAAATCTGTTAGACTATTGGAATTAAAATGGCTAGTAAAAAGAGTTTTCTTGATTTAGAAAAGGTCAAAGCAGAACTTCAAAAATATAGAGTTGAAGACATTGATTCTGAAATTGAGAAAATTGAAAAACAAGTAAAAGCAACTCTTAATTCTCATAAGGAAAAGAATAAAATTGCCCGTGAGCAATATAAAGAAGCACTTCCTTTTTCAGAAATATACAAAACTACAGAAGGGTTAAACCTTCCGAGTTGGATTTTAGAAAAACTAGATGTCGCTCGTATTTATGGAAACTCAAAGCAAATGATAGTTTTCCCGGAAGGAGAGAAATATCAAATCAACAATCAATTAAATAATCTTTCAGGCGGAGATTGGCTAAATTTTACAACATCTGTTTTTTCGACTTTTTACACAACAAATGGAAAAGATTCTTATGCACATGACATAAGAAAAATACATCCAACGCCAAAGCCACCACAACTGATGAAAGAAATAATTGAATTCTTTACTAAAGAAAATGAAATCGTTTTTGATTACTTCATGGGTGTTGGTGGTTCTTTGCTCGGTGCTGGCTTAGCAAACAGAAAAGCCATTGGAATTGATTTGAATCAAAATTATATTGATGCTTATAAATTGGCAGCAAAAGAAATAGGTGTAAAAGAGTTCCCAACAATCTGCGGAGATTGTATCGAGATTTTAAGTAATGAAAATCAAATGAAAGGTCTCCTTTCAGATGAAAATATCAGTTTAGTTTTAATTGATCCACCTTATGCAAATATGATGAGTAAAGAAAAAACTGGAGCAGACATCAATGTATATGGAAATGTTGCGACTCCTTTTACAAATGATGAAAGAGATTTCGGAAATCTATCAATAGAAAACTTTTACAATTTATTGAAGATGTCAGTAGAACTAACTCTACCTTACCTCAAAAAACACGGTTATATTGTAGTTTTTGTAAAGGATCTGCAGCCTGTAAAAAAAGAAACCAATTTACTTCATGCAAAAATTATTGAAAAAATAAATGAGTTAAAAGACATAAACTATAAAGGACTTAAAATTTGGGCAGATAGGTCGGCAAAATTATTCCCCTATGGCTACCCATTTTCATTTGTTGCTAATCAGATACATCAGTATATAATGGTGTTCAGGAAGGAAAAATGATAAGAAAAATAAATTTAAAGTGTGCAAGTTATAAAGAAGTTGCTTCATTAGAAACTGATAAGAAAATTAATCTTATATATGGATTAAACGGAAGTGGTAAGAGCACTTTTTCTGAATATCTAAGAAGATTAGATGATAATGATGAAAGATTTTCAAGGTGCTCCATTGAAACAGACAATGCTGAAAATAAATCAAAGCTTTCTCAGAACGAAAAGATACTTGTCTATAATCAAAAATGGGTAAACGAATCATTTTATGAAAATCCAACATTAAAAGGAATATTCTCATTATCAAAAGAAAACACAAATGCAAAAAAGAAAATTGATTCTGCAAATCAAGAAAAAGAGAAACTTGAAAAGTTAAAAAACACAAAAGAAGCCGACAAGGAAAAATCCAAGAAATCTTTCGATAATAAAAAATCAAAAGTTATTGATTCAGTGTGGAAAGTAAAAACTGATTACACTGGCGGAGAACGAAAAACTGACAAATTTTTCAAAGGCTTAAAAAGTGATAAAACTGAATTCTTTAATCATATTCTCAAAATATCAAAACCAGCTTCTGCCCCTTTAAAAAGTATTGATGATATAAAAAAGGAACTTGATATAATTACTAACAAAAACGTAACAAAGATACTCCCTTTGAATCTTGTTAAATTCAATGGATTATCAGATGATGACATTTCTTTTTTGAAAAAGGAAATAGTAGGTAGTAGAAATTCAACTTTTTCATCTTTGCTTGAACATCTTCAAAATAGTGATTGGGTAAATGCAGGTTTTAAATATGTTGAAAATCAAAATGAATCGGCACTTTGTCCGTTTTGCCAGCAAAAGATTGATAAATCTCATCTTCTATCTGAATTGAAATCTTGTTTTGATAAATCTTATGAGCAAGACAAACATAAACTGCAAAGCATACGTGACAATTATAAAAATCAAATTGAAAACATCTCTACCGAATCGATTTTTAAACAAAATGATTTATTGAAGGAGTATTCTCTAAATTATGAAACTACTCTTGAAAGTCTAAAAAACAAATTAAATAAGAACTTAGACGTTATAAAAGAAAAGATTTCCACTCCAAGCAAACCTGTTGTTTTAAATTCTGTAGAGTCTGAATTATTATCTTTGAATACAGTTATACAATCAGCAAATACTAAGATAGATGATTTTAATACCAAAATTGATCAAAAGGATAAAACCCTAAAAATCTTGGAAAATCTGTTTTGGCAAAACATTAGACTACAATATGATGTATCCATCTCGAATTATGAAATTGAGAAAACAGAATTTGAAAAAGAACAGAAAACTTTTGACAGCGAAATTGAAGAAATCAAGGAAAAAATTGAAGAACAGAATAATATTATAGCCGAGCAATCAAAGTTGGTTTCTAATATTGATGAGGCTGTTTCAAACATAAATAATCGCCTTGTAGATTTGGGTATCGATAGTTTTCAAATAGTGAAACACGACAATGACAAGGCAGAGTACAAACTTGTTCGCTTGGAAGAATCTGTTGATGATGTTTTTGAATCTTTAAGTGAAGGCGAAAAAATGATTATCAGTTTTCTTTATTTTATCGAAGAATGCAAAGGAAAAGAAGATTCTAAAACAATGGACAAGAAAAAAATTGTTGTAATAGACGACCCTATTTCTAGTTTATCACACATTTATGTTTTTAATGTTGCTGAATTAGTTAAAGCCGAGTTTACCAAAGATAATTTTGACAAATGGGAACAAGTCTTTATTTTAACGCATAGTTTATACTTTTTTTATGAATTGGTTGGCCAAAAAAAGTTTTCTCGTAAAGAACTTTCTGAAGCTCAACTGGCAAAGTTTCCTAATCTTTATCGACTCATAAAATCTCCATCTGGAACTAAAATTGTCACAATGCAAGCAAACGAAATTCAAAATGATTATCAAATGTATTGGTCTGTTGTGAATAATAAAGATAATCAGCCAGCATTAATAGCAAATTGTATGAGAAATATAATCGATTATTTCTTTGGATTTATAGAAAAGAATGCTTTGGTGGAAGTATTTCAAAGGAAAGAATTTAAAGATACAAAATATCAGGCTTTCTATAGATACATAAACAGAGAATCTCATTCAGATAACATAAATATTTATGATATGAAGGAATTTGATTATTCTAATTTTCAAGAGGCTTTTCATGAAGTATTTAGCTTAGCTGGTTATGAAGAACACTATAATACAATGAAAAAAATTGGAATTGAAGGTTAAAATATTAAAGGAATAATATTCTTTGTAAAAAATCGCCTAACATTGTTTTCAAAGCCGACACAGCGGTCAAGCCGCTGTGCGGTTTGATATGTTGTGCCATTTGTCAACATAAAAAACTCCTTTTGAGAAAAAATATAAAAAAAAACGGAAGGAAAGCGATAGATCGGCACATGGCCATTCTGATATACGTGGATTCGCCTGAAAATCAGGTTTACCGACAGGTCAATGGTCCGCCTGGAATTCTTTCTCTCTAACTGCGAGCATAGGAAGTTAAAAAGTTTCCCGCTCATAAACCGCTCGAAGATAATTCCTTAAATGCTCACAAATTCCTTCCGTTATGATACAAGTTAATTTTTCGCCAGAATATCTTTAGCGAAAGTTTCATCCCGCAGGTGATTTGATTTCATTGCGCAATAAACTCCTCGACCGTTTTTTGAATGTCGGAAAGCTCCCCCTCATCAATTTTGTTCAAGGCAGTTTTCCTGTTGTCAACAAAATTCATCATTCCCCAGACAAAACATGCAAGCTCCCTTGCCCCCGCCGTCGTTACTAGATTGTAGGGGAGCCCTTTTTGGGAAAGATAAAGCATTCTTTTTCTGAGCCTGAGCGTGCACTTGTCCGCGTAAGAAACGATGGCGGCGGACGCATTTTTCTGCCGCTCTTTTACCCTGACTGATTTTGCCGTGACAACAGAATGCATTCTAAGGCTTCCCGCACACTCAACAAGAAGACTTCTGACTCTTGAATTCCCAGCTTTCGTAATCGCCGTGTGCCGTACTCTATTTCCGCTTGAATCCTCGCCGGGACAAAGTCCTATAAAGCTTACGAAGGACTTCGCCTTTGAAAAACGGGAAAAATCCCCGATTTCCGCGACAATCGAAATAGCGGAGACATAACTGATTCCAGAGATGCACACCAGAGCATCAATTTTTTCCCTCACTTCATCATCCTTGCAGAGTTCCAGAATCTTCGCCTCAATTCTCTGAACTTTGTCCATGAGCGTTATTACTTCGGCGTGATATTCCTCAAATGATTCCTGAAGCCACTTGTCAGCGAAGTTCATCGTCCTGAGCCAAGCCATGTGAGCCTGCGTCCAGTAATGGCCGCTCTGAGGATAAGGCAAGCCCATTCGCAGCAGGAAAGAAAGGAGGTTCTGCTTTGCTTTTTTGAGCATGGTGATTTTTGCCGTCCTGACCCGTGTATATTCCTTTATCGCCTCAAGTTTTTCAGAAGGAAGGCAGACAGGGCTGTAGGTTTTGAAGGCGAGAGTCTTTGCAAGAAGGCGGGCGTCCATCCTGTCTGTCTTGACTTTCTGACCAGGTGCCTTTGCTATTGTCGATGGGGCGATAATGACGCAGGCGAAGTCTTCTTTTTGAAGTTTTCTGCAAAGTCCGTATCCTGTGGGACCTGCCTCGTATCCAATAAGAAAAACTGCATCTTGCCCGACTGATTTTTGAAGGTTCTTCAGGTAGTGAAGCGTGCTTTCAAATTTGGAAGAGCTTTTGTGCTCCGCGAATAATTTGTCTTCACGGCTGTCATAAGCACAGAAAGAATTTGTGTCCTTGTGCACGTCAATTCCGACATAGATTACTTTTGTGTTCTCTGTTACATTGTTCATTGTAGTGCTCCTTTTTGCATGAGGCAGGTCATGCTTGTTGTTTTCTATTCCAAGTTTACGACCGAACCCTCGATTCTGCAAACCTGGTGGCACTACATATTGTCTAAAACGATAGTTATGCCCACGCCCCACTGGGGCGGTAGGATTTTTAGTATTTAAAATTTTTGGACATACAAATTTTCTCCAAAAAATAAAAATTGGAAGTAATGTATGTCCGAAAAATTTTCAACAGAAAAAGATGGCCAAATAGATTTCTACAATCAGTTTCTGCCAAGAATAAATCCTAATTTAACAGTTGAAGATATTATTGCAAATAATAATGACGGAGTATTAAATGGCAATTTAATTGAGTTTAAGCTTTCCGTGAAAGATTTAAATGAAGTTCTTTTTCAGTGTATAAAATATCTTTCGGCATTAAGAATAAAAGGAACTCCTGTTCCTGCAAGTATTGTAATCGTAGATTTAAATTCAACAAAATCATATTTGTACAAATCAGAGAATTATCTTGAATTCATAGAAAAAATATATAACGGTGGTGCTTCAAAAAATAATTCAGGCTTTATCGGTGGTGAACCAGAACAAATATTTAACTATTCAAAATCCGTAGAAACTGAAAATTTAATTTCATTGTTAAAGGAAAATACTTTTACAAAAATCCACATTGATGAAAACTGTATTGTAGGTTGGGCAGAACATTATTACAGAATAAAAGAAATAGCTAGAAAAGAAGATTTTCTTGGTGATGATAAAGGAAAACATAAAACAATAGGTGAAATCAGAAATCCGACAGTTTTTAAAGATTATATTTATGCTTATGAAGGTGAAACAAACGTTAAGTTCAATTACCTTATGGATAAACTTAACGATACAATCCTAAAGAAAAATCTCGGTGCTTTTTACACACATCCTCTTTACGCTCAAAAAGCTGCTGAACTTGTAAGGAAAGCAATTGAACGAGTTCCAGAAGGTAATGATTACATCATTCTTGACCGCTGTGCCGGAACTGGTAATTTGGAAAGTGCCTTGACAGATGAAGAATTATCTCATTGTATTGTATCTACGGTAGAATACTATGAGTATAAAGTTTTACAAGAACTTATCGGCTCAAAAGTCAGGGCTATAATTCCGCCTACAGAAACAAAGGAAACTTTTAACGCAGGTTTAGTAAACGGAGCAGATGCACTTTCAAAAGAATATGTTGAAAATGAAGTTATAAAACAATATATAGATAACCCCAAATATACTATCATTCTTTTTGAAAATCCACCGTATGCCGAAACAACTTCCATCGAACATCAGAAGTCTGGCAAAGGAAAAGAATCATCTGCCTGGAAGCAGTCATATGTTGTTACGGAAATGAAAAAGGAAGTCAAAGGCACAGTTTCAAATGATTTGGGCAATGCATTTATATGGTCTGCTTTTAAATTTTATCTTCGTCAGCCAACAGATAGTTACATTGTTTTCTCTCCAGTAAAATATTGGAAGGCTCAGCATCTAATAAATAAAAAATTCCTTGACGGTTACGCATTCAATCGCCGACATTTTCATACAAATATAGATGCTTGTGTTATGTGTGCATTATGGAGCAATGAAAATTCAAATATTAATGAGATAAAAATCAACGGTATTGACATTGATGAAAAAACAAATAAATTCAGAGATGAAATAGTTTTACCAGTTAAACAGATTTTTAATTCTTACAGCGACTTTTATTTTGATAAACAGAAATATGACGCAGATAAACAAAGTTCAATTCTTTGCAATCTTGATGGTACTGAATACACAGGTAATACACGAAGAGTAAATCCAGTTGTAAATGAAAATATCATTGGATATTTGGCTGTTTATAGTTCAGGTTTTGATAATCCAGATTTACATTCAAGTTTACTTACTTGTGGAAGATATGATGGTAATGGATTTTATCTTCGTAAAACTAATTATTTGGAAAAACTTCCAATGTTTGCTGCAAGTCGTTATATAACTTACAACCGGGAATGGACGGAACGGGCAAGAATTATGAAATCTGCCGATAAAGCGGAAACATTTTTTGCTGACGCAAAAAATGGAAAATTAAACAATTTCTTTTTGAAATGTCTTTTGTTCACTTGTATTGAAATGCAGAATCACTGCCGAACTTTTACAGGTTCAGACGGTCGTTTTTACAGAAATGAACTTTGTTTGGATACAACAAACGGCGAAACTGTTGCTTCAAAGGATATAAAAAATCTAAAGGCAAACGAAACGGAAAAGACAATTCTAGAATTATATTCGACCTTGTTAAATCATGTAAAAGAAACAAAAGAATACAGGAAAGAATTAACTTATGGTATTTATCAAATCTTTGCAGAAATAGATACATCATATACCGATGAAATAACTGGAAAAACGGTGTATAATAACATTCAGGTACATTCAGATTTACAGGCAATGAAAGAATTGTGTAAGACTTACTACAATACGGAAATAGTTCCCGTACTATTTAAATATGAATTTTTGAAGTAAATCTATTGTACGCGGCAGTCGGTGCTGCCGCTAAAAGATATATTTTTGTAGTAACAAGGCATAACAAGAGGTTCGTAGCCGACACGCGGTCAAGCCGCGTGCGGTACAACCCATTGTTATACGGACGGCTTATTGAGCCGCTTTTTAGAGGAATAAAATGGAAATTCAGAAACTAAAACCAATAGATTTAAAGACTTCAACTTGTGTAAATGAAAAATGGATACAAGAACAAATCGCGAATGATCCTTCAATGTTGGGTCTTGGCGATATTGTATTAAAAGATAAAGAAAGAATACAGCCTAATGCTGGTAGATTAGATTTACTGTTTCAAGATTCTGAAGCAAATAAACGCTATGAAATAGAATTGCAATTAGGAAAAACAGATGAAAGTCATATTATCAGAACGATTGAGTATTGGGACATAGAACGGAAAAGATATCCGCAATATGAACACTGTGCTGTTATAATTGCAGAAGATATTACTTCTCGATTCTTAAATGTTATACAATTATTTAATGGGAATATACCTTTAATTGCTTTAAAAATGTCTGCATTTGAAGTAAATGGTGGAATTTCACTAATTTTTACAAAAATACTTGATGAAATAAAACTTGGTCTTGATGGGGATGACGAAGAAATTGAAGAAATTACAGATAGAAATTATTGGGAACAAAAAGGAACAAAAGACACTATAAAACAGGTTGACGAAATTTTTGAGATAATAAAAGAAATAGATAATACCTTTGAGTTAAAATACAATAAATTTTATATTGGTTTAAGTAAAAATGGAATTGCAAGCAATTTTGCAATTATGCGTGCGAAAAAATCATTTGTGCGACTTGAGATAAAATCTGAGCCAGATGATGAAATCAAGAATATTTTGGAAACAAATGAACTTGATGAAATGGAGTATTCTTCAAGAAATAACCGCTATAGAATTAATTTCAGTAAAAATGAGATAAAAGAGAAAAGAGACGCTATAAAGCAATTATTGGAATTGTCTTATAAAAAATGGAATTAGGAACAATTTTTCAGCAAGTCAAGCTTGCTGAAAAATTGAAACATTGAATTTTAGGGCGAAGCAAGGAAGCGGTTGTACGCGGCTTTGCGCCGCTTGAAAATATAAGAAGTAAAAACTTTTTATATAGAAAGATTTTTTGAAATGCAATAAATATGAACTTTATGGATTTGTAAAATCTGTAAATGTATCGTATAACATGGTTTTCAAAACCGATAAAAACTTTGTCACAAAAGTTGCTCATCGTGGCTTTACGCCACCGCAACTTTTGCGCCAATTTTGCCTTCGGCAAAACCGTTTTTACGGTTTAAAACGCTAGTTATGACGACAGGCACACTGGCCTGCTTTTGGGAGAAGTGAAAATGAAAAGGTTAATTTCTTTGGTGTTTATAATTTTCGCATATTGCACAATAGTTTCTTCACAAGAAGCAAAACTGCCTGATATTATAGAAACACCAGTAGGTAACTTTATAAAAGACGGACGTCTTTATAGCTGCGAACTTGAAAAAGACGGCCATTGGATTTTTCTTAGAGCATTCGCTGAGGAAAACATATCTCAACAACAACTTGACCAAAAACTTCTTATCCTTCAAGAAAAATTTTTACATTTGTCAGAATTTGAAAAAAAAGTTTTTTCTTACGCAGCCAAAAATGCAGCTGACGGTAAATATAAAAAATTAATTGAAAAATCGACAAAGCATATTGTATCTATAATGATTGATGATTCTGACAAATTGCAATTCTGTCTTATGACGGAAGAAAGTATTATTCACGGTTGTGATTTTATTGTCGTGTATTGTGAGCTGGATGGTTCTTTTGAAACAGTAGCACTTGTCGGATAGGAATATATTTTAGAGAGTTAAATTTTTCTTCTAAAAATTAAAAAAGGAATATTTTAGAAAGCAAGTCAAGCTTGCTTTCTAAAATTAAATTGAACTTTAGGGGTTACGCAGAGAAGCGATTTTAGGAAAAGAAGAATAATTTTTTATTCGAGTCAAGCTCGAATAAAAAATTATGAAATTTAACTTTAGGGCTTGGACGAAGAAGCGGTTGTACGCGGCTTTACGCCGCTTAGAATTTTACAAAATGAAGCATTGTTCTAAAATATAATACATAATCTTCTTAAAGGAAAAGATTTAAGAAATCTAATTCTGTATAAGAAATATAATTTGTCATAACAAGAGGTTCGTAGCCGACAGGCAGTCAAGCTGCCTGCGGTACAACCCATTGTTATGTGGACGCCCGCACTGGGGCGCTTAGGAGTAAAAATGTTATTAATTGGTGTTAAAAAAGAAAAAGATTGGCTTCGTTCACAATGGAATTTAACCTATCCAACTGGCTGGAATAATATTTGTAGAGGTATTTCTACTGTTTATGAATATTATGAAACACCTGAAATTTTATACAGTAAATTTCCGGCTCCAGAAGGAGAATTGTTAAACATAAAAGCTAAAGAAGATATCTTGAATATTGAGGAAGGCAGTTTTCTTACGATTCGTGGCATTTCCAAAATAATAAAGATGCCTTTAATGATGACAATTTTTAATCAAACACCAATTGTGAATGTTTCAGTTCCTGCTTTAGATAAAGAATTCAAAAAAACTGATTATGAAAAATTTAATAAATCATTATGTACTTATATGGATAGTATTGAATTATATATGCACGGATTAGGTAAATAATTTAATTCTTTAGAGAATACTTTTTTTGGAAATGGAATATTTTAGAAAGCAAGTCAAGCTTGCTTTCTAAAATGAAATTGAACTTTAGGGCTAGGACGAAGAAGCGGTTATAAAAAATGAAAGAAAAAAGCATAGTTATAAATTACTGTAATCTTCTTTTGGGCATAATACTTTTGTTTCTCATTTTGACAAATGTGGAATTAAATTCGACTATTGCAAATTTTATCTTTCCATTATTTGTTTTACTTTTTGGATTTCTTTCGTATAAGAAAATCACGACTAAGCAAAAAGGAAAGCTGTTATTTTATCTTCCGTCATTTATCGGTGTATTTGGTTTTTATATAGTAATTATCTTATTTTTTCTCATCAATTTTTTTGGCAGTCTCTTTTGGATCAATGAAGAAATAAACAAAGAAAGAATACAACGATGCTATTCCCCGAATAAAATAGAATACTGCGATGCTTATCATTATCCTGTAGGTGCATATTCAGGCGGCTCAGGACGCGTTCGTGTTTTTCTGGTGAATAAGTTTTTCCCAATTGTACGGAAAGAAGTCTTTTATAAACCTAAGGCTCATGTATGGATTGAAGGTAAAGAAGATATTCCGTATGAATATTTTGTTTGGGAAGATAACGATAGTATAAAAATTTATAAAAGTAATATTGTAAATGTTCGTGGTATAATTTTTTATCCTGTAGCCATGATAAAAGCTGTAAGGAGTAAGTAAAATCACATAACAAAGGTTCGTAGCCGACAGCGGGTCAAGCCCGCTGCGGTACAACCAGTTGTTAGGCGGACGGGCCACTGGCCCGCTTATTGTTAATAAGAAAGTCCTCCAACATTTTTCTCTAAAGTCATTCGTTGAATGACAAAAAAGTAAAAATCGTAGGAGGATTTTTATGGACGCAAACAAAATTGGCATGTTTTTTGTAGCAAATGGAAAGAAACTACCTTCAGAAAAGGCTGTTCTTATTCGTGAAAAAATGGCACAGGCAGATGACTCACGATATGCCACAATCAGCTCTGTTGAACTGAAAGACCCGACAACTATGCTTCTTGTAAGTATTTTCCTTGGAGAACTTGGAGTTGACCGTTTTATGCTGGGGGAAACAGGTATGGGAATTTTGAAACTTCTTACAGCCGGCTTATGCGGTATTCTATGGCTCATCGATTTGATTGGCATTACAAAGAAAGTAAAGGACTACAACTACAATGAATTGATGAAGATTCTGTAATCCGAGATAAGGAAACTTTTGTTTCAAGCACGAAAGTTTCCTTTAATTTTTTTCAAATTAATATATGACCTGCATTATTAGAGAGATTTTTAATTGTCCATGCCCTACTTGTGGAGTAACAAGAGCTTTGATTTCCTTGTTAAAAGGAGATTTACAGGGGTATTTTCACTACAATTTGATGGCAGTTCCATTATGCATAGCGACAGTTTTGATGATTATTGGCACAAAAGTAAAAATAAAAAAGCTCCAGATTATAAGTGTTGTAATTTTATTAATAAACATACCGTATTATTTTTATAGACTGAGGCTTGGGGTAATTCCATAAAAACACACTTTCAAGTCGAAAAAAAAATAAATTCTATGATATAATAAAGGGAAAATTTGGTTGCAAGGAGGAACATATGCCTTTGACTGAAGTACAGGAAAAATTGAAAAAAATTCCAGACGAATATCTGGGTGAAGTATATAATTACCTTGAATTGCTGGAATATAAAATTCTATACAAAAAACAAAACGAACCTTCCAAAAGAAAGTTTCCAAATCGTCACCCTGGAATTTTAAAAGATCCGAATTTCTATATGTCTCCAGATTTTGATGAGCCTTTAGAAGATTTTAAGGAGTATATGTGAAATATCTTTTAGACACACATGCACTGCTGTGGTATTTATATGACGATAATAATCTTTCCTCAACAGCAAAAGAACTGATCACAAATGAGTATTGCTATTACAGTAAAGTTTCACTATGGGAAATTGCCATAAAGCAGACTAGGAAACTTCTTGAATATAAACAGTCAATTTCTGAAATTATCGAAGCCTGCAGGGAGGAAGAATTCGAGGAGCTTGCTGTATCAGGAACCTCATTGGAATTGATAAAAACGTTGCCTGATGTTCATCGAGATCCATTTGACAGACTGTTGATTGCCATGGCAAAAGAAAATAGTTTTACAATTATTACAAAAGACTCAAAAATTCCATTGTATGATGTAAAGACAATTTGGTAGATAATCGCCTAACATGGTTTTCAAAACCGATAAAAACTTTGTCACAAAAGTTGCTATTCGTGGCTTTGCGCTACCGCAACTTTTGCGCCAATTTTGCCTACGGCAAAACCGTTTTTACGGTTTAAAACGCTAGTTATACGGACGCCCGCACTGGGGCGCTTTTGGAGAAAGAATGAAAAGGAAACTTATTTTTTGCATCTTTATAATTTTTCTTACATCAATTAAGTGTTTTGCCCAAAATACAGATTTTAAATATTATTCAGATTATGATAAAGGTTTTTCCGGCTGTTCAGCTGCTGTTTACTATGGAAATTTAAGTGAATTGGAAGCTATAGGACAAGAACAGGAATTCCTTGATTATCTTGACGAAGAAATTGGTGATAAATTAAATTCAATTTCTAAATTGACAAAAAATAATGACTGGCTTTTTAGACAAGCTTTAAGAGAATGGGATTATAAAAAAGGTGAAGTTTACGCGGTATTTTGTGCAAATTCAAAATTTTCAAGAGAAGGAATTTTTCTGATCGTTGTTATTGCGGAAAAAGAAAACATTTTATGGAAAGCCTATTCAATAGATGAAAATACGAATTTTGACGATTTATTTCCTAACACAGAAGAAGAATGATAGTAATTATTTTTATAGTCTTAATATTGGTAATAGTCTTTAAAATCAACTCTTCTAAAATAAAAGGTTCTGTTGGAGAGTTTAAAGTAAATACAAGATTAAATTTTCTTGGAAATGAATATATTTCCTTGAATGATATTCTGATAAAAAGTTCTAATGGAAATACTTCACAAATAGATGAATTGGTATTATCCGAGTATGGAATTTTTATAATTGAAACCAAGAATTATAAAGGCTGGATTTTTGGAAATGAAAAATCAGAAAACTGGACACAGGTAATTTTCAAAGAAAAGCATACATTCAGAAATCCAATAAAGCAAAATTGGAGTCATGTATATGCATTAAAAAATGTATTATCGGAATTTCCAAATATACATTATTTTCCAATTGTAGTCTTTACAGGAGATGCGACCTTAAAAGGTATAGAATCAACTGTCCCTGTTATTTATAGTAATAGATTAAATTCAACGATTAAAAATCTGAGTTCAGAAAAATGTTTATCACAAACAGAAGTTGAAAAAATAAAATCGATTTTGGAATCAGTAGAAATTACTGAAAAAATGGCAAGAAAAGAACATGTAAAAAATATAAAACAAAATATTGTTGAGAAACAACTGAAAATGGAGAATTTAATTTGTCCAAGATGTAATGGTGAATTAAAATTACGAAATGGAAGGAATGGTAAATTCTACGGATGTTCAAACTATCCTAGATGCAGATTTACTATGCCTTATTAGCCTAAATTTCGAGTTTCACTGAGAATTTACAAAAAAAAGCGTAAATCTTTAAAATCTTAATCACAACAAAAAAAAATCAAAAAGAGTTACGCTTATGTATGAACAAATTTACAACTTAACCAGCATGTTTTTCAAGAGCCTTAAAGGAAATTTGATGTATGAATTTCTTATTTCAAAGTTCAATGGAAAACGAGGTCCTCAAAGGAAATTAAGTCTTGAGCAGATTGTCGCGCTGAACATCTACAGATTTCATTTCAAAATGGGAGATTTGAAAAATTATCATAAAATGATAAAAGAACTGATGAGTGACAAAGTTCCAAATCTCCCCAATTATGAAAATTTCATGAAGGTAACAAATAAATCGACTGTATTTATCCTTGCATTTATGAACTTCTTGATGGCTATGAACAGAAAAAAAGAATCCGAAATACATTACATGGATTCTACACCGATAACAGTCTGCATGAATCATAAAATTTACTCTCACAAAGTAACAAAGGGCATTGCAAAAAGAAGTAAATCTACAAAAGGATGGTGGTACGGATTCAAAATGAGCGGAATCTGCAATGAACAGGGCGATTTTGAAAACATCATTCTCAGTTATGCAAATATTGCTGACTGTAATATTGCAGAAAAACTGGCAGAAGTTGTAAAGGGGACAATATTTGCGGATGCAGGGTATTTACAGAAAAAAGATGTTTTGAAGCGAATGGAAGAAGATGGAATTAAATTTGAGGCGGCTCCAAGAAAAAATATGAACAAACTTATGAGCCGCTTTGAATGTTATCATATCAAGCACAGAAGCATCATTGAATCCAACTGGGGAACATTGAAAAATAACTTTCAGCTTGAATATCATAAGGCACGAAGTATTGTCGGTCTTTTTCTATAGCATTGCAGCTTATATGATTAACCGCAATCTGGACTTTTATCAAAACTTTTTCAGATTACGGTTAATTTAGAAAACTCGAATTTCAGGCTTATTAGAAAATATCGTATAACAAAGGTTCGTAGCCGACAGGCAGTCAAGCTGCCTGCGGTACAACCAATTGTTATGACGACAGGCGCACTGGCCTGCCTTAGGAGGAAATGAATGGGTAGATTTGTGCAAGATAGCGAATCTCACGGAAGCTTAAGAGATTTACAAATTTTGATTAATGAGAAAAGTGATTTGCTGGATAAAGAAGTTTCAAACATCTTAAAAAAAAATATCTGTATAACATGGAAATCACCAATAAAAACTGATCAATTTGCAGAATATAGAGATGAAGATTTCTTAAAACTGCTTAATTTAGAATCAAAAATAAAAGTTCCCTTAGAAAATTTTTGGCCAAAACTTGGACCTCAATGGGATGCACTCGGATTAAATGATAAAACTGTCTTTTTAGTTGAGGCAAAAGCAAATGTTCCTGAGATTGTTTCTTCGCCGACAGGTGCAGGTCCAGAATCTAAATCAAAGATTATAGATGCATTCGCAGAAGTAAAAGAATATTTAAATATACATAATAATGTTGATTGGACAGGAACTTTTTATCAATATGCAAACAGGATTGCACATTTATATTATTTAAAAATTCTTAATGGTATTGATGCATATCTTATAAATATTTATTTCTTGAATGATAAATCCGTTGAAGGACCTTCAACAAAAGAAGAATGGAAAGGTGCATTAACTGTTATAAAACAATATCTTGGAATATCTAAAAGAAATAAATTAGATAAATATATGTTAGATATTTTTATTGATACAAATAATCTGTAGTTAATATAATTTAAAATATGTATATTTCAGAAAGCAAGTCAAGCTTGCTTTCTGAAATGAAATTTAACTTTAGGGCTTGGACGAAGAAGCGGTTGTACGCGGCTTTACGCCGCTTAGAATTTACAAAATGAAGCATTGCTTCTAAAATATAATACATAATCTTCTTAAAGGAAAAGATTTATGAAATCCAATTCTGTATAAGAAATATAATTTGTCATAACAAAGGTTCGTAGCCGACAGGCAGTCAAGCTGCCTGCGGTACAACCCATTGTTATGCTCACAGCCCACTGGGCTGGTAGTTTTATAGAAATATAGAATTTTGAGTTTAACATTTTTATCCGTATCCGAAAAAGGAAGGAAAAATGGAAAACTCAAATAAAAGAATTGTTTATGCAGATTTATTGAGAATCATTGCTACTTTTGCAGTAATTGTTTTACATGTTTCAGCATCAAAATGGTATGACACTCCAGTAAAAGACTTTAATTGGCAAATATATAATTTATATGATTCTTTAGTGCGCTGGGCAGTTCCTATTTTTATAATGCTAAGCGGAATGTTTTTTCTAAATCCTGAAAAATTTATTTCAACAAGTAATATTATTAAAAAATATATTTTTAGAATTTTACTCGCAATAATTGTTTGGGGATTGTTTTATCAGGCTTATGAAATTATTGGTAAGTTTATTTTTAGAAATGAATCAATCACCTTAAAAAGAATTATCGTGGCTTTCGCAAAAATTCCGCTTGGTCCGCCTTGGTATCATCTTTGGTATCTTTACATGCTTATTGGTTTATATTTGCTAACACCTATTTACCGCATCTTTGTAAAAAACGCAGAAGAAAAAGACATTAGATACTTGTTAATTTTATTCTTTTTATTTGGTCTTGTCTTGCCGTTTCTCAAAAAGGTTCTTTTACATTTTGATTCGCGATTAAATATAAACTTTGAAATTTCGGAACTCATAAATTATTCTGGATACTATTTTGCTGGGTATTATTTTTCAAAGTATCCAATAAATAAGAATGCAAAAATTGGAATTTACAGTTTGGGTTTTTTATCATTTATCTTTACAATTATTTGTACTTCTTATATTTCAATAAAAAATGGAGAACCTAACGGGTATTTATATGGAAATTTATTACCTACAACAATGTTTGAAGCTTTCACAATATTTTTATTAATAAAATCAATTGATGAAAAAGAATTCTCGGAGAAAAAGGCTCAAATAATTTCTGAAATAAGTAAAAGTACATTTGGAATTTATCTTATTCACGATTTTATAAAATCTGTAATTTTTATGGTTGGAATTACATCAGATTTTATTAATCCACTTCTTGCAGTTCCAGTTTCTTCTGTTGTTATATTTGTGATTTCTCTTTGTATAATTTTTTTTACTAGAAAAATCCCTGTAAGTAAATATATAATGTAGAAAAGAAAGCATAACAAAGCTTCAAAGCGGATGTCGCGGTCAAGCCGCGCCACCGTTTAAGCAATTGTTATGCTCACAGCCCACAGGGCTGGTAGTTTTATAGAAAAATTAAATTTTGAGTTTAACATTTTTATCCGTATCCAAAAAAGGAAGAAAAAATGAAAACTCAGATTTTAGACAAACAATCTTTTCAGATTTCAGAAGAAGATTCAAAAAGAATTACTAGCCTTCGATTTTTACTAATTGTATTTGTCGTGTTCATACATGCAAATCTAACACCAGATGATGCATTGAATTATTATCATTACGATTTTATACAACCCAAATGGATAGAAGTATTTAAGAACTTTATTTGTAATACTCTTGGCGGAGCTGCCGTACCATTGTTTTTCTTGTTTGCTTCATACCTGCAGTTTTCGAAAAATGATTCATATCCAACTCTTTTGAAGAAAAGAAGTAAATCATTACTTTTACCTTACATTCTATGGACTGTAATAACAGTAATTCTGTATTTTATTGCACAGTCAATTCCTCAGACTGCTCCATACTTCCAAAATCCAATTAATATCGTACGAGCTTGGAAGGGTTTTGATTGGATTAAAATCTTTACATATCATAATGACATTTATCCTCTGGTTTATCAGTTCTGGTTCTTACGAGATCTTATGATTTTGATTATATTATCCCCTATATTAAAATACCTCTGTAAAAAATTTGCTGGAGGAATGTTAGTTTTTGTTTCTGTTTTTGCCATAAAAGGAATTCCTATTTTTTGTGTAAATACTGGAGCATTATTCTTTTATATTGCTGGATACTATTTTGCAGCGTATAAAATATCATTCTTTAAGATTGCCGACAAAATGAAGATTTATGAATACATCACTCTGTTAGCTTTGACGATTCCATTTGATTTAATGTTTGAAAGTAAATACAATTTCGGTTTTATAAAAACACTAATATCATGTTTGTTCTTTTTGAAACTTTCATCAAGTTTTATAAAACATCAAAATCTTTATGGCAAATTAAAATACTTGGCAGGATATTCATTTTTCCTTTATGCAGTTCATACTCCATTACTTGGTACAAGTATCAACAAAATCTCACAACAAATAATTCCTTTGCATGGAATTCTTTGTCTTGTTCAATTTTTATTGGCATCATTCCTAACAATTGTGTTTGGAACTATTTTTGGTATTTTGTTAAATAAAATTTGTTCTCCAGCTTTCAGATTATTGAATGGTGGCAGAAAATAGTACTTGATTTCTGAATTGGATTATGTTATATTTCAATTAGTGGTGAGTCCTACCCCCAAAGTGGAATCCTTAAAAGCAGTGCCCCCCTACTGTGAGTGGGAACTTTAAAAGCGGTGAGTCCTACCGTTAAGTGGAATCGATAAAGCCGTATTTCAGTTTGCTCTGATGCGGCTTTTTTTATTACAGGAAAATATGGAACAAGAGCGTCTTAATTTATACTACATGGATATGAAATACATACGTGATTTGCACAATGCCGATGATCGCGTCCAATCAGTTTCCCCTCAAATTCATAAAAGTAATCGACCATTTGTCGGAATTGTTGTAATTTGCGGAGAACATAAATATTGCGTTCCATTGGATTCAGCAAAAGAAAAACATAAAACTCAGAAAAACGATGTCGATTTTACAAGAATCTTTGATGGTGATAAATTAATCAGTGTTCTAAATTTCAATAACATGATTCCCATCGATAATAAATTTATTCGGAATTATCCCCTCATACACTCTTAATATAACATAAAATTCGACAAATTTTCATATTTTTTTTTACATTTTTATTTGATTTTTATTGACATAATAATCAAGATGTATTATATTATAAACATCAGGAGGTAATAGAAATGTGAAACGAAAAAAGAAAAAACTGTGGTCAAGAGCAGACAAAATCGCCTTGCTGGTTTTTCTGCTAGAACTTCTAAAGTTCATACTTGACCTGGTTTCTAAGCTGTCTGCTTAGTTTTCCACCGTTCATAGATACCGCCAATATCTATGAACGGTTTAAAAATAATCAAATTATATAGGAGTGTCAATAATGAACAGAATGGAAAAAATACTGATAGCAATTTTAATTCTTCAAGTTTTGGATATTGCGTTAAGGTTTATAATGTAGGTGATTTTATGGAAAAAACAACACAGCACGGCGGAACAAGAGCCGGAGCAGGCAGAAAAAAAGGAAGCACAACAAATAATACAGGATATAAAAACGGACGGATTGTCATTTCCTGCCTTGAATCTGAGGAAATGGCAATAAAACAAAAAGCAAAAGAACAGAATAAAACAGTAAGCAGGTTGATTATTGATTCTGTTTTGAAAAACTAAAAAGCAGGAGGCATATATGACATTCTTTGATTTTATGATAAAGTTTCCGACTGAAAAAGCCGTTATAAAATACTTTCTCAAAATCAGATATAACGATGTTCTTATATGCCCTCACTGCGGTTCAAAAGTTCGTGTTCAGCACAGAAATGACAATCTAAAACTTTGTAACTGCCATAACTGCAATAATACATTCTCACCATTCAAAAACACAATCTTTGAAAAGTCATCAACAGACCTGCGTAAATGGTTCTATGCAATCCATTTATTTTTGAATTCTAAAAAAGGAATTTCCGGCTTGCAGTTACAGCGTGAAATCGGCGTAACATATAAAACTAGCGTGGAGAATGCTCAAGCAGATACGCTCTGCAATGGGAAACACTGATATGTCAAAAGCATTTGAAGCAATGGTCGAAATTGACGAAACATATATCGGCGGTAAACCTAGAAAAATGAACGGCGAAACAGAGCCTTCAAAGCGTGGACGTGGAACTAAAAAAACTCCTGTTGTAGGTGTAAAAGAAAGAAGTTCAAGCCACGTATTCGCAAAGGTAGCACTTCCAAACGAAGAAGGCAAGAAACTTACAGGAAAGCAGCTTTTCAATATTCTTGACAGCGTATGCAAGAAAGACGCAACGGTTCTGACCGATGATTTTAGAGGCTACAATTTTATGAACCATAAAAACACAAATAAAAACAACTACTACAGAATCAGCGTAAATCATTTAGAAAGCATTTACAGCCTCGGCAACGGACTTCATACAAACGGAATTGAATCGTTCTGGGCACTGTTGAAGCGTGGAATTCTCGGAATTTATCATCACGTTTCTGTAGACTACTTGCAGGAATATGTAAACGAATTCTGTTTCCGGCAGAACAACGGAACAAGCTCATTTGATGTACTGTTAAAGCAGGGGATATTTGCGGCATAATTCAATATTGATTTAAATCCTTGAAATGTATAGTATAAAGATAAAGCCTTTCTTTTTGGCGAAAGAAAGGCTTTTGAAACGGATTATCAGATACTTTTGGGAAACGGCAATCTGATATTTATTAACAAAGGGAACAAATGTTCTCGCTTTTTGTATAATATTAAGCATTTATAAGTTATTTGTCAATATGATACAGAAAGCCTCTTAAAAGGATAAATTTAATGAGGTGTAAAAAAAATTACATTGATTTTTATGATGAACATTTTTTTGATTTAATATGGAAAGATTTTGAATTTTAGCATATAATAAAAAAACAAGAAATATAGTTTTGTCGTTTGTAATATTTCTTGTTTTTTTTAATAACTAAGAGTGTGTTAGGGGATAATTCCGAATTTATTTGTAAAATTGATTTAAGTCCAAATCCAAAAGATAATCCTGCACAGGCACATTATAAGAAATTATGTATAAAAGAAATAGAATGGTGCCGTAAAAATCAGGAAGCCATCGTTAAAAAAGCGAATAAATTATATTACCTTGTTCAAAAAACAAATTGCAGTAGTATGCTCAAGAAAAGATGTAACGATTTTAAGAAACTTGAAAAAGTATTGGAAAAATTGTTGCAAAAAGAAAATAAAGCATAACAAGAAGTTCAAAGCCGACAAACCGGTCAAGCCGGTTTGCGGTTTGATATGTTGTGCCATTTGTCAACATAAAAAACTCCTTTTGAGAAAAAATATAAAAAAAAACGGAAGGAAAGCGATAGATCGGCACATGGCCATTCTGATATACGTGGATTCGCCTGAAAATCAGGTTTACCGACAGGTCAATGGTCCGCCTGGAATTCTTTCTCTCTAACTGCGAGCATAGGAAGTTAAAAAGTTTCCCGCTCATAAACCGCTCGAAGATAATTCCTTAAATGCTCACAAATTCCTTCCGTTATGATACAAGTTAATTTTTCGCCAGAATATCTTTAGCGAAAGTTTCATCCCGCAGGTGATTTGATTTCATTGCGCAATAAACTCCTCGACCGTTTTTTGAATGTCGGAAAGCTCCCCCTCATCAATTTTGTTCAAGGCAGTTTTCCTGTTGTCAACAAAATTCATCATTCCCCAGACAAAACATGCAAGCTCCCTTGCCCCCGCCGTCGTTACTAGATTGTAGGGGAGCCCTTTTTGGGAAAGATAAAGCATTCTTTTTCTGAGCCTGAGCGTGCACTTGTCCGCGTAAGAAACGATGGCGGCGGACGCATTTTTCTGCCGCTCTTTTACCCTGACTGATTTTGCCGTGACAACAGAATGCATTCTAAGGCTTCCCGCACACTCAACAAGAAGACTTCTGACTCTTGAATTCCCAGCTTTCGTAATCGCCGTGTGCCGTACCCTGTTTCCGCTTGAATCCTCGCCGGGACAAAGTCCTGTAAAGCTTACGAAGGACTTCGCCTTTGAAAAACGGGAAAAATCCCCGATTTCCGCGACAATCGAAATGGCGGAGACATAACTGATTCCAGAGATGCACACCAGGGCATCAATTTTTTCCCTCACTTCATCATCCTTGCAGAGTTCCAGAATCTTCGCCTCAATTCTCTGAACTTTGTCCATGAGCGTTATTACTTCGGCGTGATATTCCTCAAATGATTCCTGAAGCCACTTGTCAGCGAAGTTCATCGTCCTGAGCCAAGCCATGTGAGCCTGCGTCCAGTAATGGCCGCTCTGAGGATAAGGCAAGCCCATTCGCAGCAGGAAAGAAAGGAGGTTCTGCTTTGCTTTTTTGAGCATGGTGATTTTTGCCGTCCTGACCCGTGTATATTCCTTTATCGCCTCAAGTTTTTCAGAAGGAAGGCAGACAGGGCTGTAGGTTTTGAAGGCGAGAGTCTTTGCAAGAAGGCGGGCGTCCATCCTGTCTGTCTTGACTTTCTGACCAGGTGCCTTTGCTATTGTCGATGGGGCGATAATGACGCAGGCGAAGTCTTCTTTTTGAAGTTTTCTGCAAAGTCCGTATCCTGTGGGACCTGCCTCGTATCCAATAAGAAAAACTGCATCTTGCCCGACTGATTTTTGAAGGTTCTTCAGGTAGTGAAGCGTGTTTTCAAATTTGGAAGAGCTTTTGTGCTCCGCGAATAATTTGTCTTCACGGCTGTCATAAGCACAGAAAGAATTTGTGTCCTTGTGCACGTCAATTCCGACATAGATTACTTTTGTGTTCTCTGTTACATTGTTCATTGTAGTGCTCCTTTTTGCATGAGGCAGGTCATGCTTGTTGTTTTCTATTCCAAGTTTACGACCGAACCCTCGATTCTGCAAACCTGGTGGCACTACATATTGTCTAACTCATTGTTATGTGGACGCCCGCACTGGGGCGCTTGTGTTAAGAAACATAAAAATATGCCGATTTATAAATGAGGTATAAAATGAATATAGAGAAAATTTGTAATGAAATTCTTGATGAACTTAATCCTTGCTACGATATAGAACAATCTTTGAGAAATGCTTTTATCACTGTTATAAAATATTTAAATCAATTCCCTGAAAATCTTTCAGTTCGTTCTAAAAATAATATTCCTGATGTAAAAACAAGAGAAGGAATAGAACAATTAGCTATTTCATATTTTAATGGCTTCCATTCTCCTACTGTTCCGAAACTGCCAAAAACTGTACCAGATGAAATGGTAAGTTTCATCATGGAAATTGTTTTTAATCATTCAAAGCAAGAAACAGAGGAAATAAAAATAACTCATTTGGAATCAATGGCTTCTGAAAATGCTGTTGGAGCACTTTTGGAAAGATACTTGGATTCTGTTTTAAGAGAAAAAGGCTGGGCTTGGTGTTGTGGAAATTTTGTAAAAGCTATCGACTTTATAAAATTTGACAATGGTGTTTGGTTTGAATTGCAGATAAAAAATAGAAGTAATACAGAAAACTCTTCAAGCAGTAAAATTAGAGAAGGTACTTCAATTCATAAATGGTATCGAACTGAAGCGAAAAGTGGCGAAACAATGTGGAATAATGTTCCAGAGCCAATGAAAGGAATGAATCTTTCAGAGGAAGGCTTCAAAAAGTTCGTAGAACAATATTTGAAGAAAAATATAAATCTTGGAAAAGGAAATTAGGATAAAAAGAGTCGTGAAAATCAAGTTTTCACGACTCTTTTCTTTTATGCAAATTCTAGTTCTGGTTGCGTTGCGATTTTTTGTAAGCGTTTTTGCATAAGTTTTTTAATAGAAACATCATCTGTATATGTGTAACGAGAAAAAGGAAAATTAACAGGTGGTAAATCTAATTCTTGAGAAGAAACAAGTTTTACAACTTGCTTTCCAATTGCAAATCCCAAACTGATTGGAACAGCATTTCCAATTTGCTTGTAAACATCTTTCATTTCTCCAAAGAATTTCCAATCATCTGGAAATTCTTGAATCCTTGCATATTCTTGAATACTAAGCGGCCTGTCTTTGTCCGGGTGACATAAATCTGTAGCAGGCATTGTTGGATCTGTTACAAGAGTCGGAGAAGGTTCATCCCAACCTACACGGCGGAAAAATCCAGTTTTTCCGCCACCGAGTTTAAGTTTTTCGCCCATTGCCTCATATTGAACTTCCTGTGGCAAATGCTTCCAATATTGTCCTGCTTTAAGCATTCTAAAATATTTCAAACGCTTTTCTGGAAATTTCATTGCTTTTTGTTCGTCTTCTTTTAGGTCAGAAAGTACTTCTCTTACAGTTCTCCATTTTGGTAATCCAAAATTACCGAATTCATCATTTGTTGGTGGTAAATATGGTACTTTTTCACCATCACGAGAACAGAAAAATACTACGCGTTCTCGTTTTTGAGGAGCACCATAATTTGCAGCATTGTAGAGATTGAATGTTACGGTATAACCGCCTTCTTCCAATTTATTCAGAATATAAAGTAAAGCTCCGCCTTTTTTTTCTTCTGGTGTTTTCGGTGCAAAACCAAAACGTTTTTCCATTTCTTCACATTCGAAAGGAGCAGATAAAATTCCTCTTACATTTTCAATTACTGCAAATTTGGGACGGAGTTCCAGTATTCTGTCAATAAAAGTTAAAAATACATTTCCACGTTTATCTTGGAAACCTTTTCTTTGTCCAGCAGTACTAAAAGCCTGACATGGAGGACCACCTATAACCAAATCAATTTCTTGTTTTTCTGAAATATTTGCAAATTTTCTAATGTCTTTTGCGCTGTAATTATTTATATCGCCGATAAGTCCAATATTCGGACGGTTTAATAAAATAGTTTTTCTTGCATTCGGTTCAATTTCCGAAGCTAAAAGAGGATGGATTCCAGCTTTTTCTATTCCGTAATCCAAGCCCATTGCTCCAGAGAAAAAACTCAAAGCGACAATATTTGGAACATCTGAGTTTTTGCGAACTTGGTCTGGTATATCCTTGCTTATTTTAAACAAAGTTTCATTATCATTTAAAACTTCGGGATTTATAACCCAAGTTTTTCCAACTTGCTCTGCAGGTATTTTTCCATCTCTAATAAGTTTTCTTGTATATTGTGGAGTGCAATTTAATTTAAAAGATATATCTTCAACTGAAAGGTACTGCTTATTTGTTTCCATATGGAAAATATAAATAATCCATTGCCATTTGTCAATATTTTATATATATTTATACTGTAATATTATGGATTTGTTTAGTTTTAATACAATTATACTTATTCTCTTTTATGTTCCTGGGTATATATTTATCCATACAGTGGATTATTTTCTTCTAAAAAGAGAGAAAACTCAGTTTGAAATTACAATTCAAGGATTGTTGGCAAGTGTTTGTCTTTTAATTTTCTTTGTTATATGGCCATACCAACCATTCAATGCAAAAAAAGAATTTATTTTACAATTCTTATTAAGTTTCATTTCATCAAAAGATAAAGAAGTTTTATTTACTAATATTTCACATAATATAAAATACATTGGAATTATTTATTTCCTATTATGTCTGTATAGCTTTGTTTTTTCAGTTTTTTACTCTTTAATTCGTAGAACAAAATTAATCTCTTTTATTATTCAATGCGTAACCAAAAGAGACTATTTTCAAAGCGTATTCCTAAGATTTTTTCATGAATCAATAAATAAAATGGCTATCGTAACATTAGATGGTAATGTTAAATATTGGGGATACATAGTAGGTTCTCCCGATAACGAACAATCAAATCATATTATCCTTTACAATCCATTAGTATTTGATAAAAAGAAATTTATTCAGTTGCAGGCGGAAAAAATTTTAATTGATACAAATAAAATTAAACTTATAGAAGTTTTGCCTAAGGAGGAAGAAAATGGAAAACAAAGATGAAAATCAAAACTTTTCTTATGTTGGAGATTCTTGGAATCAATCATTAAATCGTTTAGGAGAATCATTTACAAGGTCGTTTAATTCAAATAATAATCAATTACCGAAAATTGATCCAAGTAAATATAATGTTACACCAACTGGACAGGTAATAAATAATTCAACAAATAATACTCAATCTGAAAAGTAAAAATACACATAACAAGAAGTTCAAAGCCGACACAGGCTCAAGGCCTGTGCGGTTTGATATGTTGTGCCATTTGTCAACATAAAAAACTCCTTTTGAGAAAAAATATAAAAAAAAACGGAAGGAAAGCGATAGATCGGCACATGGCCATTCTGATATACGTGGATTCGCCTGAAAATCAGGTTTACCGACAGGTCAATGGTCCGCCTGGAATTCTTTCTCTCTAACTGCGAGCATAGGAAGTTAAAAAGTTTCCCGCTCATAAACCGCTCGAAGATAATTCCTTAAATGCTCACAAATTCCTTCCGTTATGATACAAGTTAATTTTTCGCCAGAATATCTTTAGCGAAAGTTTCATCCCGCAGGTGATTTGATTTCATTGCGCAATAAACTCCTCGACCGTTTTTTGAATGTCGGAAAGCTCCCCCTCATCAATTTTGTTCAAGGCAGTTTTCCTGTTGTCAACAAAATTCATCATTCCCCAGACAAAACATGCAAGCTCCCTTGCCCCCGCCGTCGTTACTAGATTGTAGGGGAGCCCTTTTTGGGAAAGATAAAGCATTCTTTTTCTGAGCCTGAGCGTGCACTTGTCCGCGTAAGAAACGATGGCGGCGGACGCATTTTTCTGCCGCTCTTTTACCCTGACTGATTTTGCCGTGACAACAGAATGCATTCTAAGGCTTCCCGCACACTCAACAAGAAGACTTCTGACTCTTGAATTCCCAGCCTTAGTAATCGCCGTGTGCCGTACCCTGTTTCCGCTTGAATCCTCGCCGGGACAAAGTCCTGTAAAGCTTACGAAGGACTTCGCCTTTGAAAAACGGGAAAAATCCCCGATTTCCGCGACAATCGAAATGGCGGAGACATAACTGATTCCAGAGATGCACACCAGGGCATCAATTTTTTCCCTCACTTCATCATCCTTGCAGAGTTCCAGAATCTTCGCCTCAATTCTCTGAACTTTGTCCATGAGCGTTATTACTTCGGCGTGATATTCCTCAAATGATTCCTGAAGCCACTTGTCAGCGAAGTTCATCGTCCTGAGCCAAGCCATGTGAGCCTGCGTCCAGTAATGGCCGCTCTGAGGATAAGGCAAGCCCATTCGCAGCAGGAAAGAAAGGAGGTTCTGCTTTGTCTTTTTTGAGCATGGTGATTTTTGCCGTCCTGACCCGTGTATATTCCTTTATCGCCTCAAGTTTTTCAGAAGGAAGGCAGACAGGGCTGTAGGTTTTGAAGGCGAGAGTCTTTGCAAGAAGGCGGGCGTCCATCCTGTCTGTCTTGACTTTCTGACCAGGTGCCTTTGCTATTGTCGATGGGGCGATAATGACGCAGGCGAAGTCTTCTTTTTGAAGTTTTCTGCAAAGTCCGTATCCTGTGGGACCTGCCTCGTATCCAATAAGAAAACTGCATCTTGCCCGACTGATTTTTGAAGGTTCTTCAGGTAGTGAAGCGTGTTTTCAAATTTGGAAGAGCTTTTGTGCTCCGCGAATAATTTGTCTTCACGGCTGTCATAAGCACAGAAAGAATTTGTGTCCTTGTGCACGTCAATTCCGACATAGATTACTTTTGTGTTCTCTGTTACATTGTTCATTGTAGTGCTCCTTTTTGCATGAGGCAGGTCATGCTTGTTGTTTTCTATTCCAAGTTTACGACCGAACCCTCGATTCTGCAAACCTGGTGGCACTACATATTGTCTAAGCAGTTGTTATGCTCACACGCCACTGGCGTGGTTTTGGAAAATAAAAATAGAAAAATTTAGAGTTTAACATTTTTATCTGTATCCAAAAAGGATGGAAAAAAATGGAAGACTCTAAAGAAGTTAAAAGATTATATTCAATCGATGTATTCAGAATTATCTGTGCATTAATGGTATTTTTATTTCATTCAAGAATTCATATCAATGTAAATTATGGAATTCTCAATACCTTTATCGGTACTGGCCATATTTTTATGGTTGCTTTTTTTATGCTAAGTGGATTCTCCTTGTTTTATGTTGATAGCCAAAGAGGAAAGTTTAATGAAAACTCTGAGTACAAGAATATCGGTAACTTTTTAAGGAAAAGAATCTTAAATTTATATCCTTTGTATATTTTTCTTTATCTCCTTTACATTTTGCAACAATTCATAAAGGTTCATGTTTTAAATCAGACAATAGATGGTCATCTTGGAATTCTTGATAATATCATTGCCTCTCCTGTTGAATTATCATTGCTTCAGTCTGTATTGATAGGTTCGTTTTCTCTTCTACATAATGGTGGCACTTGGTTTATTTCATGCATTTTCATATGCTACATTTTTTATCCGTATATTGTTCAAATCGTAAACAGTAATTCATGTAAATACAATATTTGGCTTGCAATTTTCTTATATTGCATTGCGAGTTATGCCTTCTTGCCCGTTTATAAATTTCATTTTTCAAGCATTTATGCAAATCCTCTTTTAAGATTTGTAGAATTCTCCATAGGAATAGTTATTGGAAAATTTTTTGTAGAAAATTGTTATAAAGAAATAAAGAAAAATTTTTGGCTTATTGTTCTATCTTGTTACATTTTACTTTGTTTTGTCATTACATTTGGAGTTCATTACATTTTTGGTGCAGTAGAAATGTATAATTTCGTTGCAATTCCATGCTTTGGTTGTATTTTATATTTGAGTGGAAGACTTGAATGTAAATACGGAATTAACCATTTAAAAAAGATAATATCAGTTCTATCAAAAAATACATATGCTTTCTTTCTAGCTCAATTTTTTGCATGGGAACCTGCAAAGTATTTAATGACAAACACAACCTTCTTTGACTCATATGGAAGCATAAAAAAAATTGTAATTTCTACAGTTTGGACTTGCCTTGTCACAGTTGTATTACATTACTGCATTGAAAAACCATGTAAAAAACTTACAAAAAAGTTCTTATAATGATAAAATAAAGCATAACAAGAGGTTCGTAACCGCCACGGTGGTCAAGCCACCGTGCGGTACAACCCGTTGTTATGCTCACAGCCCACTGGGCTGGTAGTTTTATAGAAATATAGAATTTTGAGTTTAACATTTTTATCCGTATCCGAAAAAGGAAGGAAAAATGGAAAACTCAAATAAAAGAATTGTTTATGCAGATTTATTGAGAATCATTGCTACTTTTGCAGTAATTGTTTTACATGTTTCAGCATCAAAATGGTATGACACTCCAGTAAAAGACTTTAATTGGCAAATATATAATTTATATGATTCTTTAGTGCGCTGGGCAGTTCCTATTTTTATAATGCTAAGCGGAATGTTTTTTCTAAATCCTGAAAAATTTATTTCAACAAGTAATATTATTAAAAAATATATTTTTAGAATTTTACTCGCAATAATTGTTTGGGGATTGTTTTATCAGGCTTATGAAATTATTGGTAAGTTTATTTTTAGAAATGAATCAATCACCTTAAAAAGAATTATCGTGGCTTTCGCAAAAATTCCGCTTGGTCCGCCTTGGTATCATCTTTGGTATCTTTACATGCTTATTGGTTTATATTTGCTAACACCTATTTACCGCATCTTTGTAAAAAACGCAGAAGAAAAAGACATTAGATACTTGTTAATTTTATTCTTTTTATTTGGTCTTGTCTTGCCGTTTCTCAAAAAGGTTCTTTTACATTTTGATTCGCGATTAAATATAAACTTTGAAATTTCGGAACTCATAAATTATTCTGGATACTATTTTGCTGGGTATTATTTTTCAAAGTATCCAATAAATAAGAATGCAAAAATTGGAATTTACAGTTTGGGTTTTTTATCATTTATCTTTACAATTATTTGTACTTCTTATATTTCAATAAAAAATGGAGAACCTAACGGGTATTTATATGGAAATTTATTACCTACAACAATGTTTGAAGCTTTCACAATATTTTTATTAATAAAATCAATTGATGAAAAAGAATTCTCGGAGAAAAAGGCTCAAATAATTTCTGAAATAAGTAAAAGTACATTTGGAATTTATCTTATTCACGATTTTATAAAATCTGTAATTTTTATGGTTGGAATTACATCAGATTTTATTAATCCACTTCTTGCAGTTCCAGTTTCTTCTGTTGTTATATTTGTGATTTCTCTTTGTATAATTTTTTTTACTAGAAAAATCCCTGTAAGTAAATATATAATGTAGAAAAGAAAGCATAACAAAGCTTCAAAGCGGATGTCGCGGTCAAGCCGCGCCACCGTTTAAGCAATTGTTATGTGGACGCCCGCACTGGGGCGCGATCTTAAGGGAATAAAAATGGATTTTTTAACAACCAAGGGAATAGCAGCAAGTATTGAGAAGATAATCAGAAATGCAAATGATTTTATTGTAATTATAAGTCCATATGTAAAAATTGATAAAACATATATTGACCGCCTACTTGAGGCAGAACAAAAAAATGTAGAAATAATTCTTGTTTTCGGAAAAGAGGATATGAGAGATTTTGAAAAAGACAAATTTCAGTCTTTTCAAAATATAAACATATATTTCCTTGCTAATCTTCATGCAAAATGTTATCTAAATGAAAATACTGCGCTGATAACATCGATGAATCTATACGGATATTCTGAAGAGAATAATCGAGAAATGGGAATTGAAATAAGCAGAAGTGAAAATTATGGATTATATGAAGATATCTTAAAAGAAAGTAAATCGATAAAAAATTCAGCAGAAGAGTATAATTTATGGACTACAAGAGATTGCAATTCAAATTGGCGAGATGACAGATATTATCGTTATCCAAATTATGGGTACTGTATTCGCTGCAGAGAGAAAATAGGCCTTGATACTCAAAGACCTCTTTGCAATGATTGTTATCAAATTTGGTCACAATTTGGCAATATTGACTATAGAGAGAATTATTGTCACAAATGTGGCAAAGAGATTACTGGTTGGAATGAGGCGATAGATTACGCACATCCACTTTGTCATAGCTGTTGGAGTAACTCAGATTTTTTTTAGGAGCTTTTCAGCAAGTCTAGCTTGCTTAAAAGATGAATGATAGAATTTTAATGCGAAGCAAAGAGACTGTAATAGTTGGCTTTATACTTCTTAAAATGAAATAAATCAAAGAATTCGTGGAAGAGATATTAAGAAAACTGGTATAAGATAGAAATTGCACATAACATGGTTTTCAAAACCGATAAAAACTTTGTCACAAAAGTTGCTATTCGTGGCTTTGCGCCACCGCAACTTTTGCGCCAATTTTGCCTACGGCAAAACCGTTTTTACGGTTTAAAACGCTAGTTATACGGACGCCCGCACTGGGGCGCTTTTTTTTGAGGATTTTACCAATTGACAAATGGGGAATAAATATTGCATAATGCAAGTAACAATCCCATTCTCGAGGTAAATATGGAAGAAGTTTTTTTTCAGTCCTCAATTATAGATTTGCTAGAACAAGTTACAAAATTATACTCTATTTCTGATATTGCAACAGAACTACAAGTTAATCAAAGTACAATTCATCGTTGGCTAAACGGTTCTGTACAACCAAAATCATTCATTGCAGACAGATTAGTAAACATGATTTCAAGAAAAATTCCTGCCCAAGAAAATGACGAAAAAAATGGGGATTTTACTTTTATTGACCTTTTTGCAGGAATTGGCGGTATCAGAAAAGGCTTTGAACAGGCTGGTGGAAAATGCGTTTTTACTTCGGAATGGGATGAATTCGCACAAAAAACATACAGCAATAATTATCCCTCAAAATGCCCGATAAACGGTGACATTACGAAAGTAAATGCAGAAGACATTCCTGACCACGATGTTTTATTGGCTGGTTTTCCATGCCAACCATTCAGCATCGCAGGAGTTTCAAAGAAAAAATCCCTAGGTCGTCCTACAGGCTTTGAGGATAAAACGCAAGGAACATTATTTTTTGATGTTGCTCGTATAATTGAAAAAAAGAAGCCGAAAGTATTTGTTCTTGAAAATGTAAAAAACTTAAAATCTCATGACAAAGGAAATACTTTCAAAGTAATTTGGGAAACTTTAACACAAGATTTAAAGTATACTTGCAGTTATAGAATTATAGACGGTCAAAGCTGGGTTCCTCAACATCGTGAAAGAATTGTAATTGTTGGATTTAGAAATAAAGTTGACTTCTCGCTTGAGGATATGGAACTTCCACCAAAAGGGGAAGTAAAACTGGCAAGTATACTTCACAAAACAGACGGAACTGAACCTAGACTTCCGCAGGATGGCGATAAATATTTTGATTTTGAAAACAATAAAGTTTTGGATAAATATACATTAACAGACAATCTTTGGGCTTACCTACAAGCCTATGCACAGAAACACCGTTCAATGGGAAATGGATTTGGCTATGGACTTGTAAATGAAAATGACATCGCAAGAACTCTTTCGGCAAGATATTACAAAGATGGTTCAGAAATTTTAATTTCGCAAGGCGAAGGAAAAAATCCACGTCGGCTTACACCTCGGGAATGTGCTAGACTTATGGGGTATCCCGATGATTATGTAATTCCCGTTTCTGATACAAGAGCATATAAACAGTTTGGAAATTCTGTTGTTGTTCCTTTATTCCATGCAGTTGCAGAATTTATAAAGCCGTTACTTATGGAAGAAATTGAAAATGAAAATCATAACACAGAACGCATTTACGCAGAAAAAAGAATTGCAATTTAAGGGTTAGATTATGGAAATCATTGCTCCAAAAGTAATCGAAGATACAGCAAACAGTGAAAGAATATTTTGTAAATTCCTTTCAGCAAATGATACAGGAGAAACTGGAGGCCATCAGAGTGGAATCTATATTCCCAAAAATTCTGTGCCACTCATTTTTGACACTCCTGGCGTAAAGGGAGAAAATAAAGAAGAATTCAACAAAATAAAATGGCAAGATGATTTTGAAACTGACGCTCATTTTAAGTATTATGGACAAGGAACAAGAAACGAATACCGCATAACAGGCTTTGGAAGAAATTTCCCATTTCTAAAACCTGCATTTACAGGTTCGTTAGTCATAATTTTAAAACAGAAAGATTCCTCTTATAAAGGTTATGTTCTTGAAACAGAAGACGAAATTGAGTATTTCCTTGATTATTTTGGAATTACTCCTAACGAAACAAACCGTCTTATTGATACAGAATTAGCAAATCCCGAAGAAAAAGAAAAACTTGCAATTCAAGAATTTATAAAATCCCTTACATCAGATTTCCCTTCATCAGAACAGATGTCATTGGAAGCACAAAGAATCCAAAATCTAGTTTTTGATCATAACGAATACATTCAGCAAAAACCAGATGACAAATTGCTGGATTGGACGGAAGTAGAGTATAGACTTTTCAGAGCTATAGAACATGACAGATACGGCTCTCTCATAAAAAATGGTTTTTCAGATGTTGAAAAATTTATTGAGCTTGCAAATCAAGTATTGAACAGAAGAAAAAGTCGTGCTGGTAAAAGTTTAGAACATCATTTAAGTTCACTTTTTAAAGGAAATTCTATTACATTTACGCCACAGGCAATCACTGAAGGTAATAAAAAACCAGACTTTATTTTTCCATCGATAGAAGCATATCACGACACATCTTTTTCTGTTGTTAAATTAGCATCACTTGCAGCAAAAACAACATGCAAAGACCGTTGGAGACAAGTGTTAAACGAAGCTGACAGATTACGTTCCCAAAACAAATTTCTGTGTACACTCCAACAAGGAATTTCTTCTGCACAACTTGAAGAAATGAAAAGTGAAAAAGTTGTTTTGGTAGTTCCAGAGAGATATATAAAAACATATCCTGAAAAATACCAACAAGATATTTGGACGGTAAAGAAGTTTATTGAATATGTGAAAGAAATAGAAAAATAAGGAATGTTTTTTCACCGAGTCAAGCTCGGTGAAAAAATTATTTGAATTTTAGGGCTAAACAAAGTAGCGGTTATACGCGGCTTGGAAATGTAAATTTAATGAGGAAGCGTTACTTCTAAAACATAAATGTTTTCATAAAAAAAAGGAATAAAGAAACGAAAATGTTTATCATCAATAATATCGTATAACAATGTCTTCAAAGCCGACACGGCAGTCAAGCTGCCGTGCGGTTTGATATGTTGTGCCATTTGTCAACATAAAAAACTCCTTTTGAGAAAAAATATAAAAAAAAACGGAAGGAAAGCGATAGATCGGCACATGGCCATTCTGATATACGTGGATTCGCCTGAAAATCAGGTTTACCGACAGGTCAATGGTCCGCCTGGAATTCTTTCTCTCTAACTGCGAGCATAGGAAGTTAAAAAGTTTCCCGCTCATAAACCGCTCGAAGATAATTCCTTAAATGCTCACAAATTCCTTCCGTTATGATACAAGTTAATTTTTCGCCAGAATATCTTTAGCGAAAGTTTCATCCCGCAGGTGATTTGATTTCATTGCGCAATAAACTCCTCGACCGTTTTTTGAATGTCGGAAAGCTCCCCCTCATCAATTTTGTTCAAGGCAGTTTTCCTGTTGTCAACAAAATTCATCATTCCCCAGACAAAACATGCAAGCTCCCTTGCCCCCGCCGTCGTTACTAGATTGTAGGGGAGCCCTTTTTGGGAAAGATAAAGCATTCTTTTTCTGAGCCTGAGCGTGCACTTGTCCGCGTAAGAAACGATGGCGGCGGACGCATTTTTCTGCCGCTCTTTTACCCTGACTGATTTTGCCGTGACAACAGAATGCATTCTAAGGCTTCCCGCACACTCAACAAGAAGACTTCTGACTCTTGAATTCCCAGCCTTAGTAATCGCCGTGTGCCGTACCCTGTTTCCGCTTGAATCCTCGCCGGGACAAAGTCCTGTAAAGCTTACGAAGGACTTCGCCTTTGAAAAACGGGAAAAATCCCCGATTTCCGCGACAATCGAAATGGCGGAGACATAACTGATTCCAGAGATGCACACCAGGGCATCAATTTTTTCCCTCACTTCATCATCCTTGCAGAGTTCCAGAATCTTCGCCTCAATTCTCTGAACTTTGTCCATGAGCGTTATTACTTCGGCGTGATATTCCTCAAATGATTCCTGAAGCCACTTGTCAGCGAAGTTCATCGTCCTGAGCCAAGCCATGTGAGCCTGCGTCCAGTAATGGCCGCTCTGAGGATAAGGCAAGCCCATTCGCAGCAGGAAAGAAAGGAGGTTCTGCTTTGCTTTTTTGAGCATGGTGATTTTTGCCGTCCTGACCCGTGTATATTCCTTTATCGCCTCAAGTTTTTCAGAAGGAAGGCAGACAGGGCTGTAGGTTTTGAAGGCGAGAGTCTTTGCAAGAAGGCGGGCGTCCATCCTGTCTGTCTTGACTTTCTGACCAGGTGCCTTTGCTATTGTCGATGGGGCGATAATGACGCAGGCGAAGTCTTCTTTTTGAAGTTTTCTGCAAAGTCCGTATCCTGTGGGACCTGCCTCGTATCCAATAAGAAAAACTGCATCTTGCCCGACTGATTTTTGAAGGTTCTTCAGGTAGTGAAGCGTGTTTTCAAATTTGGAAGAGCTTTTGTGCTCCGCGAATAATTTGTCTTCACGGCTGTCATAAGCGCAGAAAGAATTTGTGTCCTTGTGCACGTCAATTCCGACATAGATTACTTTTGTGTTCTCTGTTACATTGTTCATTGTAGTGCTCCTTTTTGCATGAGGCAGGTCATGCTTGTTGTTTTCTATTCCAAGTTTACGACCGACCCCTCGATTCTGCAAACCTGGTGGCACTACATATTGTCTAAGCAATTGTTATGTGGACGCCCGCACTGGGGCGCAAGGTTATTGTTATAGAATAAAAAGAATGAAAAAGATATGGAGAAAATAATAAACTTGTTAAAGATGAATTTTTGTAAAAAAGAATCTATGAGGAAAAAATCCTCTCTAGAAACTTACAAATCTTATACATTAAATCTAGAGATAATAAATCTTTCCGAAGTTATCAAGTTTATGTCTCCAATTGTTGATATAAATCACTTTCCATTTGATTATTCATGGTTTCCAAAAAAAGAAGAGCATATACAGGAATCCTTAAAATTTCTTAAAGAAAATTTTATGGAGGAATACATCAGGAGAAATCCAGATAAAGAAATTAGCACATTGAGCATAAAAAAGGAATGCCGAATATTGAAAATTTACGATCATGAATTTGAGCAAAATAATTCCATGCTTATTTATGAATATGAACTTTATGACTCAGAAAATAATCCTGTTATCGTTGACTATACCGTTGAAGCTGGATATGGAACTATACATAAATCCTTGTATATTAAGAAATGAAAAACCAGCCGTAGAAACCTATAAATTCTCAAATTGACAATACTTCCGCTTAGCGTTAGTATATAATTATGATAAATTCATTTGGAGATTCTGAAACAGAATTAATTTATAAAGGTCAGAGAAGCAAAAAACTTCCGCCGACTATTCACAATGTTGCCCGACGGAAACTCCGAATGATAGCGGCCGCAAAAGAAGTAAAAGATTTACGAATTCCGCCAGGAAATAATCTTGAACAACTTGTAGGAAATCTTGCAGGGCTTTGGTCAATCCGTATAAACGACCAATGGAGAATTGTATTTACCTTTAAGAATGGAGGAGCGGACAATGTTAGAATCACAGATTACCACTAATGACAAATTACCGAATATTCATCCTGGAGAAATCCTGAAGGAAGAATTTCTTGTTCCAATGAATATTTCAGCATATCGTCTTGCAAAAGAAATTAATATTCCTCAAACCCGTATTTCAGAAATAATTCATGGACATCGTTCCATAACAGCTGACACAGCAATTCGGTTTTCAAAGTTTTTTGGAACAACCGCAGAGTTTTGGCTTAATCTTCAGAATCTTTACGATTTAGAAGAAGAAGAGAAAAATCATGCACCAGAGTTTGAAACAATAAAGATGTATGCTTATGCATAAAATCACATAACAAAGCTTCAAAGCGGATGTCGCGGTCAAGCCGGTTTGCGGTTTGATATGTTGTGCCATTTGTCAACATAAAAAACTCCTTTTGAGAAAAAATATAAAAAAAAACGGAAGGAAAGCGATAGATCGGCACATGGCCATTCTGATATACGTGGATTCGCCTGAAAATCAGGTTTACCGACAGGTCAATGGTCCGCCTGGAATTCTTTCTCTCTAACTGCGAGCATAGGAAGTTAAAAAGTTTCCCGCTCATAAACCGCTCGAAGATAATTCCTTAAATGCTCACAAATTCCTTCCGTTATGATACAAGTTAATTTTTCGCCAGAATATCTTTAGCGAAAGTTTCATCCCGCAGGTGATTTGATTTCATTGCGCAATAAACTCCTCGACCGTTTTTTGAATGTCGGAAAGCTCCCCCTCATCAATTTTGTTCAAGGCAGTTTTCCTGTTGTCAACAAAATTCGTCATTCCCCAGACAAAACATGCAAGCTCCCTTGCCCCCGCCGTCGTTACTAGATTGTAGGGGAGCCCTTTTTGGGAAAGATAAAGCATTCTTTTTCTGAGCCTGAGCGTGCACTTGTCCGCGTAAGAAACGATGGCGGCGGACGCATTTTTCTGCCGCTCTTTTACCCTGACTGATTTTGCCGTGACAACAGAATGCATTCTAAGGCTTCCCGCACACTCAACAAGAAGACTTCTGACTCTTGAATTCCCAGCCTTAGTAATCGCCGTGTGCCGTACCCTGTTTCCGCTTGAATCCTCGCCGGGACAAAGTCCTGTAAAGCTTACGAAGGACTTCGCCTTTGAAAAACGGGAAAAATCCCCCGATTTCCGCGACAATCGAAATGGCGGAGACATAACTGATTCCAGAGATGCACACCAGGGCATCAATTTTTTCCCTCACTTCATCATCCTTGCAGAGTTCCAGAATCTTCGCCTCAATTCTCTGAACTTTGTCCATGAGCGTTATTACTTCGGCGTGATATTCCTCAAATGATTCCTGAAGCCACTTGTCAGCGAAGTTCATCGTCCTGAGCCAAGCCATGTGAGCCTGCGTCCAGTAATGGCCGCTCTGAGGATAAGGCAAGCCCATTCGCAGCAGGAAAGAAAGGAGGTTCTGCTTTGCTTTTTTGAGCATGGTGATTTTTGCCGTCCTGACCCGTGTATATTCCTTTATCGCCTCAAGTTTTTCAGAAGGAAGGCAGACAGGGCTGTAGGTTTTGAAGGCGAGAGTCTTTGCAAGAAGGCGGGCGTCCATCCTGTCTGTCTTGACTTTCTGACCAGGTGCCTTTGCTATTGTCGATGGGGCGATAATGACGCAGGCGAAGTCTTCTTTTTGAAGTTTTCTGCAAAGTCCGTATCCTGTGGGACCTGCCTCGTATCCAATAAGAAAAACTGCATCTTGCCCGACTGATTTTTGAAGGTTCTTCAGGTAGTGAAGCGTGTTTTCAAATTTGGAAGAGCTTTTGTGCTCCGCGAATAATTTGTCTTCACGGCTGTCATAAGCACAGAAAGAATTTGTGTCCTTGTGCACGTCAATTCCGACATAGATTACTTTTGTGTTCTCTGTTACATTGTTCATTGTAGTGCTCCTTTTTGCATGAGGCAGGTCATGCTTGTTGTTTTCTATTCCAAGTTTACGACCGAACCCTCGATTCTGCAAACCTGGTGGCACTACATATTGTCTAAGACTATGTTATACGCACAGCTCACTGAGCTGGAGAGGTTTAATAATGAAAAAAAGTATATATATTTTCGGAATTATCCCCTCATACACTCTTAATATAACATAAAATTCGACAAATTTTCATATTTTTTTTTACATTTTTATTTGATTTTTATTGACATAATAATCAAGATGTATTATATTATAAACATCAGGAGGTAATAGAAATGTGAAACGAAAAAAGAAAAAACTGTGGTCAAGAGCAGACAAAATCGCCTTGCTGGTTTTTCTGCTAGAACTTCTAAAGTTCATACTTGACCTGGTTTCTAAGCTGTCTGCTTAGTTTTCCACCGTTCATAGATACCGCCAATATCTATGAACGGTTTAAAAATAATCAAATTATATAGGAGTGTCAATAATGAACAGAATGGAAAAAATACTGATAGCAATTTTAATTCTTCAAGTTTTGGATATTGCGTTAAGGTTTATAATGTAGGTGATTTTATGGAAAAAACAACACAGCACGGCGGAACAAGAGCCGGAGCAGGCAGAAAAAAAGGAAGCACAACAAATAATACAGGATATAAAAACGGACGGATTGTCATTTCCTGCCTTGAATCTGAGGAAATGGCAATAAAACAAAAAGCAAAAGAACAGAATAAAACAGTAAGCAGGTTGATTATTGATTCTGTTTTGAAAAACTAAAAAGCAGGAGGCATATATGACATTCTTTGATTTTATGATAAAGTTTCCGACTGAAAAAGCCGTTATAAAATACTTTCTCAAAATCAGATATAACGATGTTCTTATATGCCCTCACTGCGGTTCAAAAGTTCGTGTTCAGCACAGAAATGACAATCTAAAACTTTGTAACTGCCATAACTGCAATAATACATTCTCACCATTCAAAAACACAATCTTTGAAAAGTCATCAACAGACCTGCGTAAATGGTTCTATGCAATCCATTTATTTTTGAATTCTAAAAAAGGAATTTCCGGCTTGCAGTTACAGCGTGAAATCGGCGTAACATATAAAACAGCGTGGAGAATGCTCAAGCAGATACGCTCTGCAATGGGAAACACTGATATGTCAAAAGCATTTGAAGCAATGGTCGAAATTGACGAAACATATATCGGCGGTAAACCTAGAAAAATGAACGGCGAAACAGAGCCTTCAAAGCGTGGACGTGGAACTAAAAAAACTCCTGTTGTAGGTGTAAAAGAAAGAAGTTCAAGCCACGTATTCGCAAAGGTAGCACTTCCAAACGAAGAAGGCAAGAAACTTACAGGAAAGCAGCTTTTCAATATTCTTGACAGCGTATGCAAGAAAGACGCAACGGTTCTGACCGATGATTTTAGAGGCTACAATTTTATGAACCATAAAAACACAAATAAAAACAACTACTACAGAATCAGCGTAAATCATTTAGAAAGCATTTACAGCCTCGGCAACGGACTTCATACAAACGGAATTGAATCGTTCTGGGCACTGTTGAAGCGTGGAATTCTCGGAATTTATCATCACGTTTCTGTAGACTACTTGCAGGAATATGTAAACGAATTCTGTTTCCGGCAGAACAACGGAACAAGCTCATTTGATGTACTGTTAAAGCAGGGGATATTTGCGGCATAATTCAATATTGATTTAAATCCTTGAAATGTATAGTATAAAGATAAAGCCTTTCTTTTTGGCGAAAGAAAGGCTTTTGAAACGGATTATCAGATACTTTTGGGAAACGGCAATCTGATATTTATTAACAAAGGGAACAAATGTTCTCGCTTTTTGTATAATATTAAGCATTTATAAGTTATTTGTCAATATGATACAGAAAGCCTCTTAAAAGGATAAATTTAATGAGGTGTAAAAAAAATTACATTGATTTTTATGATGAACATTTTTTTGATTTAATATGGAAAGATTTTGAATTTTAGCATATAATAAAAAAACAAGAAATATAGTTTTGTCGTTTGTAATATTTCTTGTTTTTTTTAATAACTAAGAGTGTGTTAGGGGATAATTCCGTATATTTTTATTGGAATTTTATTCTCTTTATTTTCAGTCTTCGCAAATGATGCTTATACAAAAGTATCTGGAGGTTCAATTCTTCCTATTTCCAAAACAAAAAATGAAAATATAAAAATGGAAAAAGAAGAAATAAATTTTACTTTATATAAAGATCATTATGACATTAATGTAAAATTTTATTTTATGAATTATGGACCAACAGAAACAATAGAAGTTGGATTTCCTCAATGGAAACATCGTCAACCAACCGAAGATGATTTCTTTTATTTCAAAAACAAAGTAAATAATGTAACTACAAATTTTACTGTAAAAGAATTGGAAAAACCTGAACCATTAAATAAAAGTATGGTAATAACAAAATGGTATATTCGTTCAGTTACTTTTGAATCCAATGAAATAACTACAACAGAAGTAGAATACTCCGCCCCTTATGGCGTTTATGGGAGTTCAAAATCTGCTGATTATTTATTTGGAACTGGAGCTACCTGGAAAGATTGTATCGGTGAAATGATTATAAAAATTACGAATACAACTGATGATGTTTGGATTAATGCAATTAGAATTGATAATTCTGATTTAGGAAATATTATCAGAGAAAATAATACAATAGTTATACAGAAAAAAAATGTTTATCCAAAAATCGAATCTGAAATTTTCCTAGAGTTAGACAGGGTCCCTGATTGTCTGGTCAGTTTACGGGTAATAAACCCTGAAAGAAGATGGGATTTTAGAGATTATATTATTTCTGAATCTGAATCTAAATTAAAATTTTATTCTACAACACAATTAAGATATTTAAGAAATTTAATTTTTGCTGCCTATGGGCATACTTTTAAATCAGATGATATAAATCAATGGCTTAAAAAATATTGTTCAGATTGGTATATTCCGAAAGGAACTGTTACAGAAAAACAATTTAATGAAAATGAAAAAAAGAATCTTGCATTAATTCAACAAGAGGAAGCAAGAAGAAATAATCCTCCTATCAATTATCTAAATGAATATTTTGATAATGAAAAATATTCAACTATAAGTTCAAAAATGGAAAATATTTATTTATCATATATTGAAAGAGATAATACAAAACTAGTAACAAAAGGTTTAATCTACAATAAGATAGATAATGTAATTCAGCCATTATTTTTCATTGACGGGTATATTATAAAAGATAAAGATTCTAATCAGGTTTCTTATCCTATTGCCACTCAAGAATTCTTTGGATGGAAAATAGAATTAAACAAAACATCTATATCATTTCAAATATTTACAAATCAAGGAAAAAATACTACTGATTCAATTAAATTTCTTTGGAATGATAGAGAAAGAAAGTTTGAGAAATCTAGAATTAACCCGTTGGATTTATAATAATATCGTATAACAAAGGTTCGTAGCCGACACGCGGTCAAGCCGCGTGCGGTACAACCCGTTGTTATGCCCACGGCTCACTAGGGTGGTAGTTTTATAAAGATCAAAAATTTGATATAATTGTTCCAAAATTTTAGGAGCATTAGAATGGGTTTTACACATATAGACTGTTTTAGTGGACCAGGGGGTATTTGCACAGGGCTTCACGCCGCAGGATTTGAAACTAAGGTTGCTATTGAGTTTATTAAAAGTTGCGTTGATACCTATTCGAAAAATCATCCGGAAGTCCATGTAATACATTCTGATATAAGAAATGTCTCAAAAGAACAAATCTTACCTTTTATTCCTAAAGGTGGTATCGATTTAGTAACTTCTGGAATGCCTTGTGAAACTTTTTCAACTGCTGGAAATACATCCCGCTCGTTCTATGATGACAGACAGTTTCTTTTTAGAGAAGGAATTCGAATCGCAGAAATAGTAAATGCAAAACTTATACTTTTTGAAAATGTTCCGGCAATTACAACAAAAACAGTTTCAAAAGATTCAAATGAATTAATTGTTTCTGTTCTAAAAGAAGAATTAAAAGAAGCTGGTTATGGTAATCTCAAAGAATTTGTTCTTTGTGCTACAGATTTTGGAGTTCCTCAGACACGCAAAAGATTTTTTATTCTTGCTTCAAAAAATCCAACAACTGAATTATCTGCACCAACACCAACTTGTAAAAAAACTGTTACCGTGCAAGATGCCTTCGCAGGATTAAAAAATGTAATTCCAAATTCTAATCAAGAAGAAACAGAATATAGCAATTCTTCATCAATGTTTGAAAAACTAATGAGAGATGATGATTTTTGGAGAAGAACAAATCCGCAGCCTGACAAAGTAACTTATCAAATGCCAATGAAACATAGAGCATGTACTTTAAAAAGGTTTGAATTGCTAAATCCGGGTGACAGTTTAAAAGATTTATTCGATAGGTACGAAGGCGCTGAAAGAGAGGAACTTCAAAAACAACGGATTTTACCTAAGAAAATGTTCATAAAACGTAATTATAGATTAGTATCTAGTGAACCTTCTCCTACTGTTACAAGTCACTGTTTAGATGAATTTGTACATCCTAAATATAATCGTGCTTTAACAGTTCGCGAATGTGCAAGATTGCAATCATTTCCTGATTCCTATGATTTTTGCGGAGGTCCATATATTACACCTCATTTACACAATAACATTCAGGACAAATACGAACAGATTGGCGATGCTGTTCCACCACTCTTGGCTTACGCATGGGGTATCAAAATAAACGAAATATTGGAGAATTATAAATAATGGAAGATTTAAAAAATTTTTGTGATAATATTTATGAAACTACTTATACTTGTACAGTGGATGAACAAAAACAAGAACTTATAACAAAGAGTCATGGAAAATCTCTTTCTCAAACGAAACTTGATGAAATAGAAGTTGCCGCACAAAAAGAAGCCATAAAACAGTCTGTTTTAAAAGGCATGCGTGAATTTCCAACAGTTGAAGTTGAAGAGATTTGGAAAACAATTTATGAAATACATGTTCATAGAAAAAGTGGCATTGACAATGCCGAAATAATTGCAAAAGTAATAAGTGCAGACCAAAGTTGGAAAAAGTCTAGCGGACATGCCTTTGAAGAAATGGTTAAATTTCTCGCTTCTGTTGCATTAAAAGATACTGAAATAGAAATAATACTTCAACGAGATTTAAATGTACTTATAAAAGCAAATGAGTTAGGTAATGAGCCAAGAGATATAAGCTGGTTAAAAGAACAAGTAAAGGGAAATGTATTTGATTTATATGCAACTCTTACTCATGAAAATAAAAAATATTGTTTTGGCTGTATTCAAGCAAAAACAAGTGTTCGAGATAGAGTTACTAGAGATAGAGAACCTTCTATTGCTGCAATGAAATCATTCTTTTGGAGTACGATTTTTGTTTTAGATGGAACATTTTTAAAACTTCCAAAATTTGTAGCAATGGTAAATGGCGGAACAACAGAGTTTAAAGAAAATGGTTGGCACTCTATGTTTGTATTTTCCGAAAAATATTCAAAAGATAGAATTTTTTCTACAGATTTAGATTTGAAACATTTTAAAGAACAAGCGATAGAAGCTGCAGATTTTTGGTTAAAACAAAGACAATGGTTTAACCAAGAGTGGAAAACAAATTGTTTCGTAGAAGGACAGTAAAAAAAAGCATAACAAAGCTTCAAATCCGACAAATCGGTCAAACCGGTTTGCGGTTTGATATGTTGTGCCATTTGTCAACATAAAAAACTCCTTTTGAGAAAAAATATAAAAAAAAACGGAAGGAAAGCGATAGATCGGCACATGGCCATTCTGATATACGTGGATTCGCCTGAAAATCAGGTTTACCGACAGGTCAATGGTCCGCCTGGAATTCTTTCTCTCTAACTGCGAGCATAGGAAGTTAAAAAGTTTCCCGCTCATAAACCGCTCGAAGATAATTCCTTAAATGCTCACAAATTCCTTCCGTTATGATACAAGTTAATTTTTCGCCAGAATATCTTTAGCGAAAGTTTCATCCCGCAGGTGATTTGATTTCATTGCGCAATAAACTCCTCGACCGTTTTTTGAATGTCGGAAAGCTCCCCCTCATCAATTTTGTTCAAGGCAGTTTTCCTGTTGTCAACAAAATTCATCATTCCCCAGACAAAACATGCAAGCTCCCTTGCCCCCGCCGTCGTTACTAGATTGTAGGGGAGCCCTTTTTGGGAAAGATAAAGCATTCTTTTTCTGAGCCTGAGCGTGCACTTGTCCGCGTAAGAAACGATGGCGGCGGACGCATTTTTCTGCCGCTCTTTTACCCTGACTGATTTTGCCGTGACAACAGAATGCATTCTAAGGCTTCCCGCACACTCAACAAGAAGACTTCTGACTCTTGAATTCCCAGCTTTCGTAATCGCCGTGTGCCGTACCCTGTTTCCGCTTGAATCCTCGCCGGGACAAAGTCCTATAAAGCTTACGAAGGACTTCGCCTTTGAAAAACGGGAAAAATCCCCGATTTCCGCGACAATCGAAATAGCGGAGACATAACTGATTCCAGAGATGCACACCAGGGCATCAATTTTTTCCCTCACTTCATCATCCTTGCAGAGTTCCAGAATCTTCGCCTCAATTCTCTGAACTTTGTCCATGAGCGTTATTACTTCGGCGTGATATTCCTCAAATGATTCCTGAAGCCACTTGTCAGCGAAGTTCATCGTCCTGAGCCAAGCCATGTGAGCCTGCGTCCAGTAATGGCCGCTCTGAGGATAAGGCAAGCCCATTCGCAGCAGGAAAGAAAGGAGGTTCTGCTTTGCTTTTTTGAGCATGGTGATTTTTGCCGTCCTGACCCGTGTATATTCCTTTATCGCCTCAAGTTTTTCAGAAGGAAGGCAGACAGGGCTGTAGGTTTTGAAGGCGAGAGTCTTTGCAAGAAGGCGGGCGTCCATCCTGTCTGTCTTGACTTTCTGACCAGGTGCCTTTGCTATTGTCGATGGGGCGATAATGACGCAGGCGAAGTCTTCTTTTTGAAGTTTTCTGCAAAGTCCGTATCCTGTGGGACCTGCCTCGTATCCAATAAGAAAAACTGCATCTTGCCCGACTGATTTTTGAAGGTTCTTCAGGTAGTGAAGCGTGTTTTCAAATTTGGAAGAGCTTTTGTGCTCCGCGAATAATTTGTCTTCACGGCTGTCATAAGCACAGAAAGAATTTGTGTCCTTGTGCACGTCAATTCCGACATAGATTACTTTTGTGTTCTCTGTTACATTGTTCATTGTAGTGCTCCTTTTTGCATGAGGCAGGTCATGCTTGTTGTTTTCTATTCCAAGTTTACGACCGAACCCTCGATTCTGCAAACCTGGTGGCACTACATATTGTCTAACTCATTGTTATGCTCACAGCCCACTGGGCTGGTAGTTTTATAGAAATATAGAATTTTGAGTTTAACATTTTTATCTGTATCCAAAAAGGAAGGAAAAATGGAAAAGTCAAATAAAAGAATTGTTTATGCAGATTTATTGAGAATCATTGCTACTTTTGCAGTAATTGTTTTACATGTTTCAGCATCAAAATGGTATGACACTCCAGTAAAAGACTTTAATTGGCAAATATATAATTTATATGATTCTTTAGTGCGCTGGGCAGTTCCTATTTTTATAATGCTAAGCGGAATGTTTTTTCTAAATCCTGAAAAATTTATTTCAACAAGTAATATTATTAAAAAATATATTTTTAGAATTTTACTTGCAATAATTGTTTGGGGATTGTTTTATCAGGCTTATGAAATTATTGATAAGTTTATTTTTAGAAATGAATCAATCACCTTTAAAAGAGTTATCGTGGCCTTCGAAAAAATTCCGTTTGGTCCACCTTGGTATCATCTTTGGTATCTTTACATGCTTATTGGTTTATATTTGCTAACACCTATTTATCGCATCTTTGTAAAAAACGCAGAAGAAAAATACATTAGATACTTATTAATTTTATTCTTTTTATTTGGTCTTGTCTTGCCGTTTCTCAAAAAGGTTCTTTTACATTTTGATTCGCGATTAAATATAAACTTTGAAATTTCGGAACTCATAAATTATTCTGGATACTATTTTGCCGGGTATTATTTTTCAAAGTATCCAATAAATAAGAATGCAAAAATTGGAATTTACATTTTGGGTTTTTTATCATTTATCTTTACAATTATTTGTACTTCTTATATTTCAATAAAAAATGGAGAACCTAACGGGTATTTATATGGAAATTTATTACCTACAACAATGTTTGAAGCTTTCACAATATTTTTATTAATAAAATCAATTGATGAAAAAGAATTCTCGGAGAAAAAGGCTCAAATAATTTCTGAAATAAGTAAAAGTACATTTGGAATTTATCTTATTCACGATTTTATAAAATCTGTAATTTTTATGGTTGGAATTACATCAGATTTTATTAATCCACTTCTTGCAGTTCCAGTTTCTTCTGTTGTTATATTTGTGATTTCTCTTTGTATAATTTTTTTTACTAGAAAAATCCCTGTAAGTAAATATATAATGTAGAAAAGAAAGCATAACAAAGCTTCAAAGCGGATGTCGCGGTCAAGCCGCGCCACCGTTTAAGCAATTGTTATGGCGACAGGCCACTGGCCTGCTTATGATGGAGTATATGAAAAATTTTATAAAAATTATATTCTTAGCTTTTTTAATGTTTTCGTTTATCTCATGTAAAAAAAATAAAGAAAACAAAACTTTTATTTCTCCAGAACCTAAAACAGATAATTCACCCAAAAATGAAATGATAAATATTGATGAATTAATTGAAAAATTCGATCTAAAAAATCAGGAAGTAAAAGAATATTTTAAACCTTTTTATGATGCACTAAAAAAAATTGATAATGAAAATCCTACTCCTGAAAATCAGATAAGATTATTTTATGAAACAATAAAAGTTTTGGATAAGGAGTATAATTATAATATTTTAGATTTTAACTATGAACCGAGTTATGAATTAACAGAAATATTTCATAAAATATTTTCTGAAGATGAAATCTGGCAAAATATCATTTCGAATTTACAAACGAAAGCATCTCAGCAACCAGATAGGTTTCTTGATACGGGTAAAACAATAAAGATAAAAGATATTTCAATAGTATCAAGCGATGATATAGAATGCACTTGTCAAGTACAGACAGAAGCGGAACATTGGTTTTATGCTGATTGGGGATTAGAGTCGGCAAAAAATAATTATTTTAAATATTATGATGATATTTGTATAGATGAAAAAGATTTGAAAAGATATGAGCAAAAAGCCATAGAAGAATATGAAAAAATTGGTGAAGGAAAATATGGAGGCAATGTTATAAAAACTAAAGAAAACCATATATTCCATTTAATAAAGAAAGATGGAATATTTAAAATAAAAGATTTTGTCTTTAACATTACATCAATCAGCGATTATTAGAATATATTATTTTGAATATTTCAGAAAGCAAGTCAAGCTTGCTTTCTGAAATGAAATTGAACTTTAGGGTTTACGCGAAGAAGCGGTAGTACGCGGCTTTACGCCGCTTGAAAAAATATAAAAGAAGCATACGCTTCAAAAAAGTTGTACAGAAAATATCATAAAGAAAAAAAAGTATTTATGAAGTCTAATTCTGTATAAGAAATAAAGTTGCCATAACATGGTTTTCAAAGCCGATAAAAACTTTGTCACAAAAGTTGCTCTCCGTGGCTTTGCGCCACCGCAACTTTTGCGCCAATTTTGCCTGCGGCAAAACCGTTTTTACGGTTTAAAACGCTAGTTATGACGACAGGCACACTGGCCTGCCCTTTAAAAAAAATATATGAAAAAACTTTTTATAATATTATTAATTGGGTTTTTAAATATTAATCTTTTCGCTCAGGATTTTCCATTTCCACCAGAATTAAAATGGTGGATATTTGAAATTCAATCCATTGATAAAAATGTTAAAATCGAAAACTTTAAATTTTCCGAAAAACGTTCCATTCTTAATCAGGATGCACCAATATCATATAAAAACCGTTTATATCCTGTATTAAAAAAATGGAATTACTTTGGAAACGAATTTGCTTATTATGATATATACGCAAGTCTTGAAAAAAATAAAAGTGGCAAATATTCAATTTATGGAGAACCTGACGCAGCTTTCGGAATATTTGATAAAAATGAAATTTTACTTTTCGTAGATTTTTTCGGGAGTTCAAAAGGAATAGATTCATTTTGCTGGGTAAGAGACAACAGAATTATTGCGGTTGGTCGAGATATAATAAATTCATATGAAGATGGATTGTCTGATATTGATTTTATAATCTATGATTATTACATAAAAAATGGCGGGGAAATTATAGTTAAAGAATATATCTATAGTATAAAATCAGTAAATATGGCTAAATTAAAATTAAGGTGGGTTGAACAAAGAACCGATTACTTTGAAAATAATTAACATGGTATATTTTTTAATCGAGTCAAGCTCGATTAAAAAATAAAAATAAACTTTAGGGCTTGGACGAAGAAGCAATAGTACGCGGCTTTAAGCCGCTTAGAAAAAGTATAATAATAGAGGCATACGCTTCAAATGGTTGTACAGAATCATCATAAAGAAAAAAATGATTTAAGAAATCTAATTCTGTATAAGAAATATAATTTGTAATAACAAGAGGTTATGACGACAGGTACACTGGCCTGCCCTTTTTTTGGATTTTAGAGAAAAACGAGGAAGAATTTATATTTTTAAAATTTGTTTTTTATAAGTACAAATTATCCTTAAAAAGAAAGTAAAGGAGCATTTTTTCATCGGTTCAAGCCCGATGAAAAAATAGAATTATTAAACTTTAGGGTTTACGCGGAGAAGCGATTTTAGGAAATGAAGAATAATTTTTTATTCGAGTCAAGCTCGAATAAAAAATTATGAAATTTAACTTTAGGGCTTGAACGAAGAAGCGGTTGTACGCGGCTTTACGCCGCTTAGAATTTTACAAAATGAAGCATTGCTTCTAGAATATAATACATAATCTTCTTAAAGGAAAAGATTTAAGAAATCTGATTATGTATAAGAAATATAATTTGTCATAACATAGGTTCGTAGCCGACACGCGGTCAAGCCGCGTGCGGTACAACCCGTTGTTATGTGGATTGCCAGTGGCAACGAGAGGTATAAAAGTATGAAAAAGTTTGTTTTTGGTTTGTTTTTTACTATTTTAGCATTTAGAGGATTCTCCTCAGATTTTAATATCTGGAAGTATTATGATGGTTTAAAAAAAAATGACCCTAAAATTGTAAATTTTTGTCTGGAAAATTCTTATTACTTGAATGTGTTCGAAAGAAATGAAGAAAATAAATCTGCTGCAATAAAGGCAATTGATAAGAATGATTTTAATGTACTTAAAGTTTTAGCTCAGATTAGGAGTGGAGAAGTTTTTGTTACAGAAGATGATAAGGGAAACGATTGTTTTATGTATGCTGTAATAAATAACAAACTAACAGCTTTTTCTGCAATGCTTGAAAATATAAAGGATATAAACGAATTTTCATATTTAGATGTAAACGATGATGGTAAAAATCTTTTAGACCTGGTAATGGAACAAGGAAAAGAAGAATTTGCAAAGCTTACATTCAAATACTTTTTTATGCAACCTTATGGAGCTCCTAATCTTGCAGAGCTTTTTAATGATCAATGTCCATATGTTTTTATGGCTGTTGAAAACGGGTATATAGACGTAAATTATTTTTTTAAGAAAGGAAATACTCTTATACATGAACTTTGTGATATTTATTACTATGAAGAAGAAGCTTCAGAGGCCATAAATTTTCTTTGTAAACACGGTGCAAATGTAAATGTTTTTAATGAGGAAGATGAAACTCCATTTACTATAGCCATGTGGAATGAATATCCTAAAAGATCGGCAGCAATCCTTGCTAATGGATATGATGTTGATATGGAAGATGAATTTCATAAGTCAGCTATGACTAGGATACTTACTTCGGTTAATAAACATCCAGAAGTTCTTGAAGAATTATGCAAGACAGGTATTGATTTAAATAAAAGGCTCACTGGCGAGTATAAAAATTATACTCCGCTTTCTTATGCTATAGGTAAATGGAACAATTGGCCATGTATAGAAATTCTTTTACGCTATGGGGCAGATATTAATCTCAAAGATGGTTGGGGCAATTCTCCGTTAGATTTATTGAAAACTGAAGAAAAAGAATATTATAAATTAGCAAAAAAAGCTGGATATCTAAATAAAGCACAGGAAGAAATAAAAAAAAAGTAAAAAGATTTAAATTTTATCGACAATTAATTAATAAGGAAGCAGAAATATCTGAAGAATGGCGTTCGTTTGATTCCAGTAAAAGATTGATTCATTATAAAGATTCAAAAGGTGATGAATATTTTTTTGAATACGATGAAGTTGGTCATAAGATTCACGAAAAGCATAGTAATGGTTATGAGAAGTGGTTTGAATATGATCATAATGGAAATGAAGTCCTTTCTTATGACTCGAATAATAATAAAAAAATTAAAATTTATAATAATGATAATAATTTAATCTACGAAAAATGTATTGATACAGAAAAGATTGTTGAAACTTGGTATGAATACAATTCTGAAAAAAAATGCAGTCATAGCAAAACAGTTTCAGGCGATTTTGAATTCGAATCAGATTTTATTTATAATGAGAACAGTCGATATGAAATTGATAAAAATGGTTCAATACTGATTTCAAAATTTGATGAAAATAACAATTTAATTTATTCCGAAAGCAAGTATATAAAATCTATATATGAGTATGATGAATATCAAAATAAAAAATATGAAAAGATAGATGAAAAAGAAATTTGGTATGTAAATAATTATGATTCTCAAGGGAATTTAATCCACTGCATTAAGTATAAAAGTATAGAAAAAGAATAAATATAGAAAGTAAAAAACACATAACAACAGTTTCAAAACGGATGTCGGCTTGAGTCCGCCACCGTTTAAACTAATGTTATGCTCACACGCCACTGGCGTGGTAAAGTAGGAGAACAGTTATTGTATGAGCATGTGCTATTTTGATTTTCCGCAGGAAAAAATTGATCTATTTGAGCCTTCTCAAAAAAACTACTATTTTGAATCTGGTTCAAAATATTCATATTTGTGTTCTCAAGAAGAAATTTCTACAGTAAATTTCATGGATGATTTTACAGGTAAAGACGGCGGCGGCTATGTCATTACAGAATATTTGAGGTGTTCAATTATTGAGAATGGAAAAATAATTTTTGAAAATCCAAACTGTGTTAAAATTTCATCCAAGAAATATATTATTGTCAGCGTTAAAGCTCATGAGTATACAGTTAAAGGGTGGAACGAAAAGCTTGTAAGTCATGATCTGCGCAGTGATAAAACAGGAGATTCTGCATTACATCCTATTTATTATGAATCTTATGGAGAAGCCATAAGTATTGCCAAACGTCTGTCGTTGAGTAATGACTGTAAATATCTTGTATCAATGTATTTAGATTATTACGACAGACATTGATAGGGATAAAAAGGAGTTAAATTGACAACTTTGCTATTGTATGTTATAAGTAAGGAAAGTAAGGAGGTGCTGTATGGAACTTGCAAAAGTAACATCAAAAGGGCAGATTACAATTCCACTTATGATAAGAAATCGGCTTCAGCTTAAAACTGGTGACAAGGTATTTTTTGAAGAAAGCAAAGGAAAGATTTACATTACTAATGCTTCTCAAATTACTTTAGCTAATGTTCAGTCTCAAATGCAGGGCGAAGCGGAAAAAGCAGGTTTTCAAACAGAAGATGATGTTATTGCTTACATCAAAGAATTAAGGAAAGCAAAGTGAGGGTTTTTGTAGATACAAATATTGTGATTTCTTCAATGCTTTTTCCAAATGGAAAAGTAGCAAAAGTATTCTCCCATCTTCTTGAAAAGCATACTGTAATAATTTCTTCTTACACAAAAAACGAATGTAAAGAAGTTTTTGAAAAGAAATTTCCGTCAAAAATGGAACAGCTTGAAATCTTTTTTGATGGAATAAATTTTGAAGAATTTAAGAGTCCTGATAAAATCGATGAAAAGAGATATCCGAAAATCCGTGATATAAAGGATTTGCCCGTTCTCGTATCAGCAATTTTATCTGATTCGGACATTTTGCTCACAGGTGACAAAGATTTTGAAGATATAAAAATTGATAAACCTTTGATTTTTACGCCTGCAAAATATTATGAGTTGATAGAAAATAAAGCATAACAAAGGTTCGTAGCCGACCGCGGGTCGAGCCCGCTGCGGTACAACCCGTTGTTATACGGACGCCCGCACTGGGGCGCTTAATAGTAAAATGGAAATCAAAATATGGAAAATAAGAACAGACCAATAACGACATTGTTTATGCTGGTATCAGTTGATGGAAAAATAAGTACAGGCTCGACTGATGAACTTGATGTAGATAAAGATTTTCCTAAAATCAAAGGTTTAAAAGAAGGCCTGCATCAATACTATGAAATCGAACAAACTACTGATTTATGGTCTTTTAATACAGGTCGAGTTCAGGAAAAGATGGGAGCAAACAAAAATACTTTACCTCCAAAAACACCTGTTTCATTTGTTTTGCTAGATAATTCACATTTGGATGAGCGAGGAATAAAGTATTTTTGCGCCAAGTCAAAAGAATTTGTTCTTATGACATCTAACAAAAATCATCCAGCTTATTCAGTTAATGAGGAAAATCTTCATATATTGTATCAGGAAAAATTTTCTTTAAAGAATGGTCTTTACCAGTTAAAAAATGATTTTAGCTGCGAACGTCTTACCGTTCAAAGCGGAGGCACTGTGAATTCTATTTTTCTACGAGAAAAACTGATTGATTTTGTAGACATAGTTTTGGCTCCTGTCCTCATAGGAGGAAAAGATACATCCACACTTATAGACGGTAAATCCATAATGTCTGAAAAAGAGCTTGCATCATTAGGAGTATTGAAGTTATTGGAGTGTAAAACTTTAAGCAATTCATACATTCGTCTTAGATATAGGGTAATCAGCTGAACTTTAGGGCAGGAACAAAGAAGCGGTTATAGAAAAAGAGGTTTATTTCAGAAAGCAAGTCAAGCTTGCTTTCTGAAATAAATGATTTAACTTTAGGGCGAAGCAAGATAGTATTAGAACGCGGCTTTACGCCGCTTAAAACAATAATAGAAGCATACACTTCAAATGGTCATATAAAATTTTCATAAAAAAAAGGATTTTAGAAATCCAATTCTGTATAAGAAATAATTTCGTATAACAAGAAGTTCAAAGCCGACACAGGCTCAAGGCCTGTGCGGTTTGATATGTTGTGCCATTTGTCAACATAAAAAACTCCTTTTGAGAAAAAATATAAAAAAAACGGAAGGAAAGCGATAGATCGGCACATGGCCATTCTGATATACGTGGATTCGCCTGAAAATCAGGTTTACCGACAGGTCAATGGTCCGCCTGGAATTCTTTCTCTCTAACTGCGAGCATAGGAAGTTAAAAAGTTTCCCGCTCATAAACCGCTCGAAGATAATTCCTTAAATGCTCACAAATTCCTTCCGTTATGATACAAGTTAATTTTTCGCCAGAATATCTTTAGCGAAAGTTTCATCCCGCAGGTGATTTGATTTCATTGCGCAATAAACTCCTCGACCGTTTTTTGAATGTCGGAAAGCTCCCCCTCATCAATTTTGTTCAAGGCAGTTTTCCTGTTGTCAACAAAATTCATCATTCCCCAGACAAAACATGCAAGCTCCCTTGCCCCCGCCGTCGTTACTAGATTGTAGGGGAGCCCTTTTTGGGAAAGATAAAGCATTCTTTTTCTGAGCCTGAGCGTGCACTTGTCCGCGTAAGAAACGATGGCGGCGGACGCATTTTTCTGCCGCTCTTTTACCCTGACTGATTTTGCCGTGACAACAGAATGCATTCTAAGGCTTCCCGCACACTCAACAAGAAGACTTCTGACTCTTGAATTCCCAGCTTTCGTAATCGCCGTGTGCCGTACTCTATTTCCGCTTGAATCCTCGCCGGGACAAAGTCCTATAAAGCTTACGAAGGACTTCGCCTTTGAAAAACGGGAAAAATCCCCCGATTTCCGCGACAATCGAAATAGCGGAGACATAACTGATTCCAGAGATGCACACCAGGGCATCAATTTTTTCCCTCACTTCATCATCCTTGCAGAGTTCCAGAATCTTCGCCTCAATTCTCTGAACTTTGTCCATGAGCGTTATTACTTCGGCGTGATATTCCTCAAATGATTCCTGAAGCCACTTGTCAGCGAAGTTCATCGTCCTGAGCCAAGCCATGTGAGCCTGCGTCCAGTAATGGCCGCTCTGAGGATAAGGCAAGCCCATTCGCAGCAGGAAAGAAAGGAGGTTCTGCTTTGTCTTTTTTGAGCATGGTGATTTTTGCCGTCCTGACCCGTGTATATTCCTTTATCGCCTCAAGTTTTTTCAGAAGGAAGGCAGACAGGGCTGTAGGTTTTGAAGGCGAGAGTCTTTGCAAGAAGGCGGGCGTCCATCCTGTCTGTCTTGACTTTCTGACCAGGTGCCTTTGCTATTGTCGATGGGGCGATAATGACGCAGGCGAAGTCTTCTTTTTGAAGTTTTCTGCAAAGTCCGTATCCTGTGGGACCTGCCTCGTATCCAATAAGAAAAACTGCATCTTGCCCGACTGATTTTTGAAGGTTCTTCAGGTAGTGAAGCGTGTTTTCAAATTTGGAAGAGCTTTTGTGCTCCGCGAATAATTTGTCTTCACGGCTGTCATAAGCACAGAAAGAATTTGTGTCCTTGTGCACGTCAATTCCGACATAGATTACTTTTGTGTTCTCTGTTACATTGTTCATTGTAGTGCTCCTTTTTGCATGAGGCAGGTCATGCTTGTTGTTTTCTATTCCAAGTTTACGACCGAACCCTCGATTCTGCAAACCTGGTGGCACTACATATTGTCTAACTCATTGTTATGCTCACACGCCACTGGCGTGGGGGGCATATAAAATTTGATTTCAAAATAAAAGAAAGTTATAATTATGATATCAATATATCGGTTAGCAAATGGAATGTAATAGCTCTACTAAAAAAATCTTTTCTTTCGTTACCAAAGCTGGAGAACGCAGGAAAACAAGAAAGTCTTCAACTCCCTCACAAATAATCCCACTTGACGAGCAGACAAAGAACGACTTTGAGTTACGACACGATACAAAGCTCAAGGATACTATGATTTACCTTGACCCGGATTACAAATTCATATTAAGTCCTGCACTTCTGGGCTTTGCCGTCGAAAACAGAATCCACATAAGAAAAAGCAAGTATAATCCGGGCTCGACTGAAACCGACCAAATCGTTGAGCATGAGCTCACCCATGTCCAGCAGTATTCAGAAGGACGCATAAATGAATCCGTTGATGAGCTTGAAATGGAGGCAAATTTCAACGAGACGCTTCACCTTCACAACGGCGAGGAAGTCCGGTATGTTGAGTATGCTCCCGGGAAATACTGGGAAACCACAGAAAAAGAGTACAAAATATTCCTGAATAAGGTTGCCACAGAATTTGAACACAATGTAGAAAGCAATTTGCGAAGCATGGCCAATGCGGAACAGCTGCGATATTTGCTTTCCCTGCAGGAATGGGCACAAGACATGTTCGATGAACCTTTCAGTTTAAGGAGATGATAGCAGAATGACAGAAGAAGAGCGGATGCTGATTATCAACGAGCATTACGAGCAGGACAAAGCCCGACTCACGAAAGACGAGATGAAATTCGGCAACATGAACTACTACCTCAAAAAGGAAGAGTATATAAGGAAACACCTCTGGAAAACCGAGAAGGAGTTCAATACCGACATAATAAGAGCCATGAAGGAAAGGATAAGGTAATGGCAGCGGAATCGCTCACAAGAAGCAGAGCTATAAATCTCATAAACGGCTCCATAGACAGCTTTATGTTTTCCCATGCCTGTTACTGCACCAGCAACATGGAGAGTCTGTCGGAAGATGATTTAGAACTTTATGATCAGATGCACGAGGTCATTTCCATACTTAATGATGATGAAGATTACAGGCATGACCTTGAAACAATGCCACTTGAAGACCTGAAAGAATTCCTTTTAATGTGCAGGAAAATGGCAGACAACAACAATCTGTCATTGAAATCGGAATTCCCACAGGGGAATTTTGAAATCGTTGAGGATGAAAAAAAAGATACGACCATAGTAGAAAAATCAATCAAAAAACTTGAACAGCACGGTGACGCTCAGATTCAAAAAGCCGTTTCTGAATATCGCAAAGGCAAAAGAAAAATAAGTTTTGATAATATGTCTCAGAATCAGCTGGGACAGACAAATCAGATAAATGATTTTTATTGCCATGCCATAAGCGAAAAACTTATTCAGGACACTCCGGAAAATGAAATTCGGCTTGCGATTACCCTAGCCCATGAGTTCAAGAGAAATGCCGTCACGGACACCCTTGAAGGCGAAACTCGCGACATAGTTCTAAGCGACACTAAAATCATAGAGTCGTTTGCAGGCACTTACGGGGAGGAAATCTACAAAAAATTCCCGGAGTACGGAATCCTGCATTACATCAAGAAAATTTTCGGCGAAGAGGAACTTAAGGACTTCGCAGACTACGCCTTCGACTCCACTGGCAGTTACTGGAAAGTAAACGAAACCTGTGATTTGGTTGATGATGGGAACAGTTCAAATGTCATTGATAAAGATAATAAAACTATACATTCTGGTACAAATGGATTACAAGGAACTTTGGGTGATTGGTTAGGTATAGATAATACATCTCCAACAGACAATGTATTCACAAAATTAATGAAACCTGCCGGATATGTATGGAACGGCAAGAAATGGATTGTAAATCCAGGAAAGATAAAATATAAAAAAATAGAAGAAGCTCACAATACTGGAAAAATTACCGATGACCAGTTTAACATGATACTGCTTGCGGCTGGCTTAATTTCCGAGGAGCAGAAAGAGAAAAAAGAAGAAAAACCAAGCCTTTTTAGCAAAATCCTACAAGATTATGTGGCTAGCGAACAATTGAAAACTCAAATTCAAATAGATTTTGTAAAAAGAACATGGGAATTCTTTTTCGGGAAAAAATCTAAAAAAACAAAAAATTCTGCAAGCAATTCAAAATCTGAGAGCACCCAGAGTTCAAAAAATGTCGAAATCTCTGAAGATAATAACATTAATTACATAAAATCTGATATTTTGAATTCTATGCCTTCTTTAATTCCAACAGTTGTTTGGAACAAAGAAAAAATGGGTGAAGAACAATTATTTGCAACCTCAGTTGACGAAACAAAATGTAACCTGTTCTTACCAAAATACTTAGAAAGCATCAGTGAAAAGGTATATAATGATATAATAACTGAGAAAGATGCAAAAGCAAGCAGGCTTAATGAACTCTTCAAGAACAATAATAAACTATATATAATTATTGGTTCTGAATATGATGTAACTAAAAGAATCCCAGAAAAAAATCGACAAGGCAAAATATTTGTTGAGCAAACTCAAGAGTATTCCGCTGCTAAAAAGGCGATAATTGCACAAGATTGTGCAAACGATGGAAAACTTGTTATCGCTTATGTGACAGACCATGTAGCGGTTGTAACAAAACAAGATACTTGTTATTCAAGTTATCCAGAAAAAAACTGGAATCCCGAAAAAATTGCACCAATTCAGAGTGGCAATGGTTATTCTAATGGAATTGTATTGGACGGTTTTCCGGTTTTTTTGCAATCAGGGTCTTATACAGGTGTTGTGAATCCAGGACATGCAATGGGGCGAAACGCTCTTTCAAATGACGAGGTGATATATTATGTATACAAGGGTTAAAAAAAATATCATACAAATTTTGTTATTTCTCTCTATATTTATATTATTTTTCTCTTCATGTACTCAAAAATATAGAATTGATTATGCAAAATTAGATGAATTTCAAAATAACAATTACGACTCTGTGGATACAGTGGATATGGATTTCAAGAATATGGTTATTTCTTCTCAAGAGTATATAGAAAAATTTGATATAACAGAAGACGAAAATTTTATTATTGGATTTTGGAAAGATGCTACAGGTTGGCTTATTCCAAACAATCATAAAACAAATAAAATCGGCATTTATAGTTTTTTACCGAATAAGAAATATATAAAATCATCTCATTATGATGGGAGTCCACTAGTTATAAAGTATGGGAACTGGAGAGTAGTAAATAAACAACTCGAGATTCAAAACTCTATTGTTTGTACCGTAATAAACAAGCGCATCGTCAATTATGAATATATAGATAATCCTAGGTATGAAACTATCTTTACGATGGAACAATATGATAAATATCCTATTAATATTACACCTTTTATAAATGAAAAAGTCCCGCGATACAGGTCTTTCCATGATTTTATTAATTACGGGTCAAAAATTTATTCCCCCTCAACACCATCTGGAAGTATTTTATATAATCCAGAAGATAAGCCAGAATATATAGAAAAATTATTAAATTTGGCTCATTTCTATTTTTATTAGTGTCGTACGCAATGTTTTTAGACAAGATTGCGACAGAATTTGAGTTCAAGATCGAAAACATGCTCCACGGCATGAACGACGAGGAGCAGCTTAAATTCCTGCTTTCCCTGCAGGAATGGGCACAAGACATGTTCGATGAACCTTTCAGTTTAAGGAGATGGTAGCAGAATGACAGAAGAAGAGCGGATGCTGATTGTCAACGAGCATTACGAGCAGGACAAAGCCCGACTCACGAAAGACGAGATGAAATTCGGCAACATGAACTACTACCTCAGAAAGGAAGAGTATATAAGGAAACACCTCTGGAAAACCGAGAAGGAGTTCAATACCGACATAATAAGAGCCATGAAGGAAAGGATAAGGTAATGGCAGCGGAATCGCTCACAAGAAGCAGAGCTATAAATCTCATAAACGGCTCCATAGACAGCTTTATGTTTTCCCATGCCTGTTACTGCACCAGCAACATGGAGAGTCTGTCGGAAGATGATATAGAACTTTATGATCAGATGCACGAGGTCATTTCCATACTTAATGATGATGAAGATTACAGGCATGACCTTGAAACAATGCCACTTGAAGACCTGAAAGAATTCCTTTTAATGTGCAGGAAAATGGCAGACAACAACAATCTGTCATTGAAATCGGAATTCCCACAGGGGAATTTTGAAATCGTTGAGGATGAAAAGACAGAAACAGAATTGAATCCTGACAAAATCGAGAATACCATTTCAGGGACTTTTGATTCTGAAGTAAAATTAAAAGAGATTATCTACTTCCTTAATAATTATAAGTCTGTAGCAAACTGGGAATATAATGGACACGGAAGTTTTATAGCTAAGAAGAATGCAACTCTTTGGGAACTTGGCGGAATATATTGGAACAAGCTTTTTGAATTACCTAAAAATCCGAACTTAATCCAAATAGGTGACGAAATAAAACTGAGAAAAGAGGTTATTGATACAATTTATGAATATTCAGTTTCAGATGTGAATGGAAACTATTCTTTTGAATCAAAATCTCCAGAGGTTAAAGATTTAATTTATGGGATTATAAGTTTTTGTGCAGGTGCATCAGATGCTGTTCCCAAACTTATTAAGTATGGACTTACAGGAAAGGATGTAAAAGGTACTGTAGAAACGTTTGTAGAAAAAGAAGAAACATCTTCAAAACTTTCTTACTTTATTCAGCAATATTCAACAGAAGGACAAGAAGAAGATGCATGGGAAAAAATGATTTCTGTAGCAAGCTTTTTAGGACCTGTATTTGGATTCTTAGGACTGCTATCAAATGCCAGTGTAGAAGAAAATAAGTACCAGATAGTGCAATATTATTCACGCAAAGCATTTCTTAATAGTGCACAAATTGAAATAAATAGAATTGAAAAATTACAATCTCAGGTTAAAGAAGAGAATCTTCAAACTGAAATAAATTATTTACGATTTCTTGAAAGGCAGATAAAAATATTAAAAGAAGAAATTCGTTTGAATGATAAAAAGGATAATCTGCAGAAAGCAGAAATTCTAAGAAGTTTTTCGCAGTATAATACTAAAGATGCATTTTATAACGATGACAGACTTGAGTTTTCAGCAGAATCATACCATAAAATAGATTATCGAAAGAAGTTCGAGGAACAAAAATGAAAGCATGGAAAGAATACATATTCATATATATTCCAATTGGGATTTTTTGCTGTGTAATTAATTTTTGCGTCAAAAAAGATAATAAAAGTCCCAATGTAAGGCAGTATTTTTTTTATGAATTTGAAAAGAATGAATATTCGATGAATGATCTTTATTCTGGAAACAAACTTGGAAATATAAGTCTTTGTATGTATAATGGAGAAATTTCATTTAGCCTTTATGCAGATGAAACTTCTGGAAAATATTTAGTTGGAACCACTGAAAATATATACCTTTATGAGAAGATTGCTTTAAATGATATAATGTTAGAAAAGAAAAAATATAAAAACGTAGAATTTTACAATGGGAAAGTAGGGGACTGGTATACTGCTGTCATTGTAAGTTTAGACAGATTTGATTACAGTGGATATTATAAATCTAATAATAAAAATCGTTATCTATTATATATAATGAAAAATGGAGATTATAATTTTTCCATTAAAGATATAAGTGTAGATGATGCTTATCTCTGTTTTGGTTCAAGCTTAACAGACATGAGATATGCCGCAATATTAGAATAAGGTTCAATAAAATGAAAACATGGCAGAAATATCTTTATATATATATATACCTATTGGTATCTTTTGTTGTTTAATAAATTTTTGTGCAAAAAAGGATAGCAAAACACCATATGCTGAATATCATCTCTTTAATGACTTTGAAAAAAATGAATATTCAGCAAAAGACCTTTATGCAGGTACAACAATTGGTGAATTTATTTTTTCAAATGATAATGAACAGAGTTTTTTTGATTTACATGCAGAAGAGATATCAGGTTCATTCATGGTTGGAAGTAGAGAAAATTATTATCAATATCCAAAAATAGAATTAAATAAAATTAAAATTGAAAAGATAAAACGTAAGAATTTGGATTTCTATACTGGAAAAGTCGGAGATTGGCATTCTGTAGTAATTATGAGTTTGGATAATCATGATTATCATGATTTTTATAAATCTCAAAACCGAAGACGATATCTATTTTTTCTATTAAAAAACGGTGATTATAATTTCTCTACAAAAGATTCTAGTGTATATAATCTTTACTCTGCTTTTTGTGCAAGTATAAAAGATATGAAATATGCTGCAATCTTAGAATAAGGATAAGGTAATGGCAGCGGAATCGCTCACAAGAAGCAGTGCTATAAATCTCATAAACGGCTCCATAGACAGCTTTATGTTTTCCCATGCCTGTTACTGCACCAGCAACATGGAGAGTCTGTCGGAAGATGATTTAGAACTTTATGATCAGATGCACGAGGTCATTTCCATACTTAATGATGATGAAGATTACAGGCATGACCTTGAAACAATGCCACTTGAAGACCTGAAAGAATTCCTTTTAATGTGCAGGAAAATGGCAGACAACAACAATCTGTCATTGAAATCGGAATTCCCACAGGGGAATTTTGAAATCGTTGAGGATGAAAAAAAAGATACGACCATAGTAGAAAAATCAATCAAAAAACTTGAACAGCACGGTGACGCTCAGATTCAAAAAGCCGTTTCTGAATATCGCAAAGGCAAAAGAAAAATAAGTTTTGATAATATGTCTCAGAATCAGCTGGGACAGACAAATCAGATAAATGATTTTTATTGCCATGCCATAAGCGAAAAACTTATTCAGGACACTCCGGAAAATGAAATTCGGCTTGCGATTACCCTAGCCCATGAGTTCAAGAGAAATGCCGTCACGGACACCCTTGAAGGCGAAACTCGCGACATAGTTCTAAGCGACACTAAAATCATAGAGTCGTTTGCAGGCACTTACGGGGAGGAAATCTACAAAAAATTCCCGGAGTACGGAATCCTGCATTACATCAAGAAAATTTTCGGCGAAGAGGAACTTAAGGACTTCGCAGACTACGCCTTCGACTCCACTGGCAGTTACTGGAAAGTAAACGAAACCTGTGATTTGGTTGATGATGGGAACAGTTCAAAAGTATTTGATACATCTGGAAACGAAGTTTACTCTGGTTCAACTGGAAGACAAGGTACTTTGGAGGCTTGGCTTGAAATTGACAATGCTTTTGTTACATTAATGAAACCTGCAGGCTATGAATATGACACAGAAAATAATAAGTGGAGCAAAAATCCGGGAAAAATAGAAGCCAGCAAAATAAAAGAAGCTCATGATAAGGGATTGATTACTGATGATCAATATAATCTTATTCAACTTGCAGCCGGAAAAGCTTCATCTAAAGAAGAAGGTGCTGAAAAAGTTAGTTTATTTCAGCAAGTCTTAATTGATTACCAAAAACGTAATGAAATAGATACACAAATAAAATTTGATATGGTTAATAGAGCTTGGGAATGGATCGATAGAAAATGGAATGAATTGTTTTGCAAAAGTTCCAAAAACGATAAATCTAGTTCTCAAAAAAAAGAAACACAAACTTCTATCAGTTTCAAGGAATTAATGGAGACTGTAAAAACAGATGATTTATCAAGTCCTTGTTGTGATGTTTATAGTACCAGAGTTCTTGAACTTATTAATAAGAAGCCATCGGATTGGCCATCGCCATCTGGATATAAAGTTTGTAATACACCAAACTATATAGGAAATAATTACAAAGACTTTTATTCTTCACAATGGAAGACTACTCCATCTGAAGGATGGAATGTTATGATAATGTGGGCAAATTCAGGTGAAAAGTTTGAAAATTCTCCACATATGGCAATTGTACAAAAAGAAGATAATTCTTTTAATCTTACGCATTTTACCGGAAATAAACAAAAAATAAGGGAAAATTGGAACCTTGCGCAGGTTGAAAATGGTTTTGATTATTCAAATTTTAGATATTTACCTTTAGGAAAATAAATATGAAAAAAATATTACTCTTATGTTTATCACTATTATTAGTATCTTGTTCAAAGAACAATGCAACAGAATCATTAAATAATTCGTCACCTGTTAGATTTGTATATAATCAAAAATATGGATTATTTAATCCTGAAACAAAAGAAGTTGTTTTATATCCTCGTTACAGTTATATTGAGCCGTTTTCAAATGGATTTGCACTTGGCATCACAGGCAATGAAGGTGACGTATGTGATATTATAGATACATCTGGTTCGGTTCTATATTCTTATAAAACAGAACCTCTTAGTCATACATACTGCTATAATGGTTTTTTCTATTTTGTTAATGATTCAAATGAAAGTTATTATCATGGTTTGTATAATTATAAAGGTGAACAAGTTTTCAAATCTGATTTTATATATTCAATGAATAGCGAATGTATTATAACTAAAGAAAAATCTAACTATGTTTTTTTATTTTTTGATAATAAAGGTATCAAACAAAAAAAATTATTACTCCCAGACACATATTCATATGAACCTTTTTCAAATGGATTTGCAAGATTTTATGGTTACAATAACGATGAAAAAGTGTTTGGTATGATAAAATCGGATAAAAAAATTGCTATACCTCCAAAATATAAACAATTAGGAGCAGAATTTAAAGAAGGTTTATTAATTGCTGAGGATGAAAATTCTTTATATGGTTTATTAAACCAAGAAGGGAATTGGGTAATACAACCAAAATATGAGCAGTTATTAAATTATTCAGGAAAAGTATTAGCTGCAAAAATTAAAAATTGGAAATTAATAGACTTAAATGAAAACATAATAAAATCTTTCCCAGATAATTTTACTTTTATATCAGATTTCGTTCAAAATATTGCTATTTTTTCTTTAACTATAGATGGTTCAATAAAATACGGACTTATAAATACTCAAGGTGATTTTGTTCTTAATGCTACATGTGAAAAAATCCTTCCTAATCCAGATAATGGATATTGGCAGATTTTAGTTAATAATAAATGGAAGATGTTTAAAGAAAATATAGGTCTCATAAATACTGAAGAATATCTCGATTTTTCCAAGGTAAATTAATGAAACTTAAATTAAATATTATTAGTATACTTTTATTTGTAATTGTTTTATTTGCTTGTAAAGGTAATAACACAAATGAAATTAAAGTTTTTATACAAAAATATATTGAAACGGTATCGATTGAGCATGAAAAATATAAAACAAATATAACTGATAAAATGGTAGAGTATTTTTATGATGATGAAAATAAAGAAAAGGCAGATATGCCAGAATTTTTAGCAATGGGTGGATTTCGAAACAATATAATAATTGTAAAAAATTTTGAAATTCAGAAAATTAAGAAATTACCATATAAAGATATTGATGGCTATTCTGTAAATGTTCAATTTATAATTTATGATAAATCGAAAGAAAATGAAGAGTATGTAAAAAAAATAGACTATTGGATAGTATCACATAATAATAATTTTTATATTTATGGAGATAATTTCTTAAAAGATATTTTCATTCTTGAAAAAGATATGAATTAAATATTTTATATACTGCCAATTAATGGTATAAATTACAAATATTTTAGATACCACGAGTCATAAAAATGAAGAATCGAATAAAAACTATTACAAGACTAATAGTTTTCCAGTTTTTATTATTATTTTTGCAAAGTTGTTCTAATAACAAAAAGAATAACGTTAATTCATTCATTGAAGAATATATAAATACAGTTTCTTCTGAACATGCAAAGTATAAGTCCAATATTACAGAAAAAATGAAAAACTATTATATGGATTATGAAAACAAGGAAATGGCAGATATGCCCGAATATCTTGAAATAGGCCCCTTTAGAAATAATGTGTTGTTAATCAATAGCTATAAAATATTATCAATTAAAGAAATCAAAGATGTAAAAATTCCTGAATGTAAACATGTTTATGATATTGATGTGCAGTTTGAAATTGAAACTGAAAATGGTATCGCAAAACAAAAAATTGCTAACTATTGGGTAACATACTATAAAAATAAATTTTACATATATGGAGACAATTTCTTACAAGATATTTATATATTAAAAAAGGATATAAATTAAAAAGCGGAAATCTTATATAATTTTTCAAAATACAATACACATGGAGCTGTATATAAAGACGATAGAAGTGAAAAATCTCCTTCCTACTTTCATAATATAGACTATCACAAATTATTTGAGGAACAAAAATGAAAACTTGGCAGAAATATCTGTTTATATACATTCCAATTGGGTTCTTTTGTTGTTTGATAAATTTTTGTGCTAAGAAAGATAACAGAGCTCCGTATGTCGAATATCACCTATTGCATGAATTAGATAAAACTGAATATTCGGTAAATGACCTTGTAACTGGAAAAAATCTCGGAAAAATTAATTTTTCTATTGATAATGATGAAGTAATCTTTGACATTTCTGCAGAAGCAGTGTCTGGAACATTAATGATAGGAGAATATGGAGACTTATATCAGTATTCAAATATTGATTTAACCAATATAAAGGTTCAAAAGCAAAAATGTAAAAATTTGGACTTTTATAGTGGTAAAGTTGGAGACTGGAATACTATCGTAATTATGAGTTTAGATAATAACGATTCCTGTGAATACTACAAATCAAAAAATAAACAAAGATATCTTTTTTATTTGTTAAAAATTTTCTACAAAAGATGAAAGTGTTTATGATTTATATTCAGGCTTTAGTGCATTTGTAAAAACTATGAAATATGCCTCAATCTTAGAATAAAGCATAACATGCACTTCAAAGCGGACGGCAAGTCAAGCTTGCCGCCGTTTGATATGTTGTGCCATTTGTCAACATAAAAAACTCCTTTTGAGAAAAAATATAAAAAAAAACGGAAGGAAAGCGATAGATCGGCACATGGCCATTCTGATATACGTGGATTCGCCTGAAAATCAGGTTTACCGACAGGTCAATGGTCCGCCTGGAATTCTTTCTCTCTAACTGCGAGCATAGGAAGTTAAAAAGTTTCCCGCTCATAAACCGCTCGAAGATAATTCCTTAAATGCTCACAAATTCCTTCCGTTATGATACAAGTTAATTTTTCGCCAGAATATCTTTAGCGAAAGTTTCATCCCGCAGGTGATTTGATTTCATTGCGCAATAAACTCCTCGACCGTTTTTTGAATGTCGGAAAGCTCCCCCTCATCAATTTTGTTCAAGGCAGTTTTCCTGTTGTCAACAAAATTCATCATTCCCCAGACAAAACATGCAAGCTCCCTTGCCCCCGCCGTCGTTACTAGATTGTAGGGGAGCCCTTTTTGGGAAAGATAAAGCATTCTTTTTCTGAGCCTGAGCGTGCACTTGTCCGCGTAAGAAACGATGGCGGCGGACGCATTTTTCTGCCGCTCTTTTACCCTGACTGATTTTGCCGTGACAACAGAATGCATTCTAAGGCTTCCCGCACACTCAACAAGAAGACTTCTGACTCTTGAATTCCCAGCTTTCGTAATCGCCGTGTGCCGTACCCTGTTTCCGCTTGAATCCTCGCCGGGACAAAGTCCTATAAAGCTTACGAAGGACTTCGCCTTTGAAAAACGGGAAAAATCCCCGATTTCCGCGACAATCGAAATAGCGGAGACATAACTGATTCCAGAGATGCACACCAGAGCATCAATTTTTTCCCTCACTTCATCATCCTTGCAGAGTTCCAGAATCTTCGCCTCAATTCTCTGAACTTTGTCCATGAGCGTTATTACTTCGGCGTGATATTCCTCAAATGATTCCTGAAGCCACTTGTCAGCGAAGTTCATCGTCCTGAGCCAAGCCATGTGAGCCTGCGTCCAGTAATGGCCGCTCTGAGGATAAGGCAAGCCCATTCGCAGCAGGAAAGAAAGGAGGTTCTGCTTTGCTTTTTTGAGCATGGTGATTTTTGCCGTCCTGACCCGTGTATATTCCTTTATCGCCTCAAGTTTTTCAGAAGGAAGGCAGACAGGGCTGTAGGTTTTGAAGGCGAGAGTCTTTGCAAGAAGGCGGGCGTCCATCCTGTCTGTCTTGACTTTCTGACCAGGTGCCTTTGCTATTGTCGATGGGGCGATAATGACGCAGGCGAAGTCTTCTTTTTGAAGTTTTCTGCAAAGTCCGTATCCTGTGGGACCTGCCTCGTATCCAATAAGAAAAACTGCATCTTGCCCGACTGATTTTTGAAGGTTCTTCAGGTAGTGAAGCGTGTTTTCAAATTTGGAAGAGCTTTTGTGCTCCGCGAATAATTTGTCTTCACGGCTGTCATAAGCACAGAAAGAATTTGTGTCCTTGTGCACGTCAATTCCGACATAGATTACTTTTGTGTTCTCTGTTACATTGTTCATTGTAGTGCTCCTTTTTGCATGAGGCAGGTCATGCTTGTTGTTTTCTATTCCAAGTTTACGACCGAACCCTCGATTCTGCAAACCTGGTGGCACTACATATTGTCTAAAATATTGTTAGGCGGATGGGTCACTGGCCCACTTATTGTTAATAAGAAAATCCTCCAACATTTTTCTCTAAAGTCATTCGTTGAATGACAAACAAAGTAAAAATCGTAGGAGGATTTTTATGGACACAAACAAAATTGACATGTTTTTTGTAGCAAATGGTAAAAAATTGCCAGCTGAAAAAGCAGTACTAATTCGTGAAAAAATGGCACAAATTGATGACTCAAGATATGCCACAATCAGTTCTGTTGAACTGAAAGACCCGACAACTATGCTTCTTGTAAGTATTTTCCTTGGAGAACTTGGAGTTGACCGTTTTATGCTGGGGGAAACAGGTATGGGAATTTTGAAACTTCTTACAGCCGGCTTATGCGGTATTCTTTGGCTCATCGATTTGATTGGCATTACAAAGAAAGTTAAAGAATACAATTACAATGAATTGATGAAGATTCTGTAATCGGAGATGAGGAAACTTTCGGTTCAAGCCCGAAAGTTTCCTTTAATTTTTTTCAAATTAACTTATGACCTGCATTACTAGAGAGATTTTTAATATTCCATGCCCCACCTGTGGAGTAACAAGAGCTTTGATTTCCTTGCTAAAAGGAGATTTACAGGGCTATTTTCACTACAATTTGATGGCAGTCCCATTATGCATAGCGACGGTTTTGATGATTATTGGCACAAAAGTAAAAATAAAAAAGCTCCAGATTATAAGTATTGTAATTTTATTAATAAACATACCGTATTATTTTTATAGACTGAGGCTTGGGGTAATTCCATAAAAACACACTTTCAAGTCGAAAAAAAAATAAATTCTATGATATAATAAAGGGAAAATTTGGTTGCAAGGAGGAACATATGCCTTTGACTGAAGTACAGGAAAAATTGAAAAAAATTCCAGAAGAATATCTGGTTGAAGTCTATAATTACCTGGAATTGCTTGAATATAAAATTCTATACAAAAAACAAAACGAATCTTCCAAGAAAAAGTTTCCAAATCGTCACCCTGGAATTTTAAAAGATCCGAATTTCTATATGTCTCCAGATTTTGATGAGCCTTTAGAAGATTTTAAGGAGTATATGTGAAATATCTTTTAGACACACATGCACTGCTGTGGTATTTATATGACGATAATAATCTTTCCTCAACAGCAAAAGAACTGATCACAAATGAGTATTGCTATTACAGTAAAGTTTCACTATGGGAAATTGCCATAAAGCAGACTAGGAAACTTCTTGAATATAAACAGTCAATTTCTGAAATTATCGAAGCCTGCAGGGTGGAAGAATTCGAGGAGCTTGCTGTATCAGGAACCTCATTGGAATTGATAAAAACGTTGCCTGATGTTCATCGAGATCCATTTGACAGACTGTTGATTGCTATGGCAAAAGAAAATGATTTTACAATTATTACAAAAGACTCAAAAATTCCATTGTATGATGTAAAGACAATTTGGTAGATAATCGCCTAACATGGTTTTCAAAACCGATAAAAACTTTGTCACAAAAGTTGCTATTCGTGGCTTTGCGCTACCGCAACTTTTGCGCCAATTTTGCCTACGGCAAAACCGTTTTTACGGTTTAAAACGCTAGTTAGGCGGATGGGCCACTGGCCCACTTGTGTTACAAGAAAAAATCCTCCAACAAATTTTCTCAAAAGTCATTCGTTGAATGACAAAAAAGTAAAATCTAAGGAGGATTTTATGGATGAATTTGTCGAAAGATTAGCAGGTATAGGAGTTCCAGCACTTGTGTTTCTAATCATTATGAGTACAACAGGTTTAGCTGGTGCAGCTGCAATAACAGCAACATTAGCTTTATTGGGACCTGGCGGCATGATTGGTGGTGTAATTACACTTATAGTAATAGGTGCTGGTGCTTCAGTTATTTCAAAGTATGGATATTCAGCAATTATTACTGCTACTTGTAAGAAAATTATGCAAAAAGATAATCTTACAAGAGAACAAATGTGTGAGAAAATTGACAAATATCCGATTACAAAAGGATTGAAAGAAAAAGTAAAAGCAAAAATCCGTGAAGCATAGCTTTTAGATTTTTACGGCGGGTCAAGCCCGCCTTTTTTATACATTTGAGCTTGACAGTAAAGATATACAATGTATATACTTAATATATGGAGGTAGCATTATGGAAGCTGTAGTTCAGAAATGGGGTAACAGTCTCGGTTTTAGAATTCCGTCACTTTGGGCAAAAGACAACAATGTAAAGAACGGTAGTAAAATTGAAGTAATCGCTGAAAAAGGAAAAATAGTAATTCTTCCTCAGAAAAAAACTCTTGATGATATGCTGGATATGGTTACTTCAGAAAACATTCATTCAGAAATATCAACCGGCAGTTCGGTAGGTAATGAAGAATGGTAAATTTAAATTATGTTCCTGAAAAAGGTGATTTAGTCTGGCTCGATTTTAATCCGCAAGCAGGACATGAACAAAAAGGTCGCTGCCCTGCAATTTGTATATCTCAGAAAAAATACAATCAGAAAATTGGACTTGCTCTATTCTGCCCTATAACAAGCCATATCAAGGGATATCCTTTTGAAATTGTATTGGACAATCATTCAATAAATGGTTGCATCTTAAGCGATCAGGTAAAAAATCTTGATTATAGACAAAGACATTGTGATTTTATAGAAAAAGCGACAGAAGAGGAAATTAATTCTGTTATAGATAATATAAAACTGTTAATAGAATAATCACATAACAAGAAGTTCAAAGCCGACAAACCGGTCAAGCCGGTTTGCGGTTTGATATGTTGTGCCATTTGTCAACATAAAAAACTCCTTTTGAGAAAAAATATAAAAAAAAACGGAAGGAAAGCGATAGATCGGCACATGGCCATTCTGATATACGTGGATTCGCCTGAAAATCAGGTTTACCGACAGGTCAATGGTCCGCCTGGAATTCTTTCTCTCTAACTGCGAGCATAGGAAGTTAAAAAGTTTCCCGCTCATAAACCGCTCGAAGATAATTCCTTAAATGCTCACAAATTCCTTCCGTTATGATACAAGTTAATTTTTCGCCAGAATATCTTTAGCGAAAGTTTCATCCCGCAGGTGATTTGATTTCATTGCGCAATAAACTCCTCGACCGTTTTTTGAATGTCGGAAAGCTCCCCCTCATCAATTTTGTTCAAGGCAGTTTTCCTGTTGTCAACAAAATTCATCATTCCCCAGACAAAACATGCAAGCTCCCTTGCCCCCGCCGTCGTTACTAGATTGTAGGGGAGCCCTTTTTGGGAAAGATAAAGCATTCTTTTTCTGAGCCTGAGCGTGCACTTGTCCGCGTAAGAAACGATGGCGGCGGACGCATTTTTCTGCCGCTCTTTTACCCTGACTGATTTTGCCGTGACAACAGAATGCATTCTAAGGCTTCCCGCACACTCAACAAGAAGACTTCTGACTCTTGAATTCCCAGCCTTAGTAATCGCCGTGTGCCGTACCCTGTTTCCGCTTGAATCCTCGCCGGGACAAAGTCCTGTAAAGCTTACGAAGGACTTCGCCTTTGAAAAACGGGAAAAATCCCCGATTTCCGCGACAATCGAAATGGCGGAGACATAACTGATTCCAGAGATGCACACCAGGGCATCAATTTTTTCCCTCACTTCATCATCCTTGCAGAGTTCCAGAATCTTCGCCTCAATTCTCTGAACTTTGTCCATGAGCGTTATTACTTCGGCGTGATATTCCTCAAATGATTCCTGAAGCCACTTGTCAGCGAAGTTCATCGTCCTGAGCCAAGCCATGTGAGCCTGCGTCCAGTAATGGCCGCTCTGAGGATAAGGCAAGCCCATTCGCAGCAGGAAAGAAAGGAGGTTCTGCTTTGCTTTTTTGAGCATGGTGATTTTTGCCGTCCTGACCCGTGTATATTCCTTTATCGCCTCAAGTTTTTCAGAAGGAAGGCAGACAGGGCTGTAGGTTTTGAAGGCGAGAGTCTTTGCAAGAAGGCGGGCGTCCATCCTGTCTGTCTTGACTTTCTGACCAGGTGCCTTTGCTATTGTCGATGGGGCGATAATGACGCAGGCGAAGTCTTCTTTTTGAAGTTTTCTGCTAAAGTCCGTATCCTGTGGGACCTGCCTCGTATCCAATAAGAAAAACTGCATCTTGCCCGACTGATTTTTGAAGGTTCTTCAGGTAGTGAAGCGTGTTTTCAAATTTGGAAGAGCTTTTGTGCTCCGCGAATAATTTGTCTTCACGGCTGTCATAAGCACAGAAAGAATTTGTGTCCTTGTGCACGTCAATTCCGACATAGATTACTTTTGTGTTCTCTGTTACATTGTTCATTGTAGTGCTCCTTTTTGCATGAGGCAGGTCATGCTTGTTGTTTTCTATTCCAAGTTTACGACCGAACCCTCGATTCTGCAAACCTGGTGGCACTACATATTGTCTAACTCATTGTTATGCTCACACGCCACTGGCGTGGGGGGCATATAAAATTTGATTTCAAAATAAAAGAAAGTTATAATTATGATATCAATATATCGGTTAGCAAATGGAATGTAATAGCTCTACTAAAAAAATCTTTTCTTTCGTTACCAAAGCTGGAGAACGCAGGAAAACAAGAAAGTCTTCAACTCCCTCACAAATAATCCCACTTGACGAGCAGACAAAGAACGACTTTGAGTTACGACACGATACAAAGCTCAAGGATACTATGATTTACCTTGACCCGGATTACAAATTCATATTAAGTCCTGCACTTCTGGGCTTTGCCGTCGAAAACAGAATCCACATAAGAAAAAGCAAGTATAATCCGGGCTCGACTGAAACCGACCAAATCGTTGAGCATGAGCTCACCCATGTCCAGCAGTATTCAGAAGGACGCATAAATGAATCCGTTGATGAGCTTGAAATGGAGGCAAATTTCAACGAGACGCTTCACCTTCACAACGGCGAGGAAGTCCGGTATGTTGAGTATGCTCCCGGGAAATACTGGGAAACCACAGAAAAAGAGTACAAAATATTCCTGAATAAGGTTGCCACAGAATTTGAACACAATGTAGAAAGCAATTTGCGAAGCATGGCCAATGCGGAACAGCTGCGATATTTGCTTTCCCTGCAGGAATGGGCACAAGACATGTTCGATGAACCTTTCAGTTTAAGGAGATGGTAGCAGAATGACAGAAGAAGAGCGGATGCTGATTGTCAACGAGCATTACGAGCAGGACAAAGCCCGACTCACGAAAGACGAGATGAAATTCGGCAACATGAACTACTACCTCAAAAAGGAAGAGTATATAAGGAAACACCTCTGGAAAACCGAGAAGGAGTTCAATACCGACATAATAAGAGCCATGAAGGAAAGGATAAGGTAATGGCAGCGGAATCGCTCACAAGAAGCAGTGCTATAAATCTCATAAACGGCTCCATAGACAGCTTTATGTTTTCCCATGCCTGTTACTGCACCAGCAACATGGAGAGTCTGTCGGAAGATGATTTAGAACTTTATGATCAGATGCACGAGGTCATTTCCATACTTAATGATGATGAAGATTACAGGCATGACCTTGAAACAATGCCACTTGAAGACCTGAAAGAATTCCTTTTAATGTGCAGGAAAATGGCAGACAACAACAATCTGTCATTGAAATCGGAATTCCCACAGGGGAATTTTGAAATCGTTGAGGATGAAAAGACAGAAACAGAATTGAATCCTGACAAAATCGAGAATGAGAAATCTTTCTGGAACACATTATGGGGAGCACTGCAGGGCGAATACAACGATAACCCGACAGGAACGGAAATCCTCATCGATATGGGGCTGAACTTCATTCCTGGAGTCGGTCAGGTCTGCGATGCCCGTGATATAACAGCCTGCCTCAAAAAACTTGTCATAGACAGACGCGTGAACGAAGTTATGATTTGGGTAACGCTGCTTTTAACGGCAATTGGCTGCGTTCCTTATGCAGGAGATGTGATAAAGGCGGGCTGCAAGGCAATCATAAAAGGGGCGGACGATGCAGTCCTGAAAGTCCTGCGGAAGCTCGATGCGGACGATGTGCAGAAGGCGTTCAAGATACTAAAGACTAAGTTCACGACAAGCATAGACGATGCGACCGTAATGGTAAACAAATGGATTGAGAAAGCTGGTAACTCAAAGTACGGGAGCAAGGTAAACGAGGTTCTTGCAGGAGCCAACGAGAATTTGAAGAAGGCCTCTGATTTCGTCAGTAATAAGATTGACGAGTTTGAAGAAAAAGTTTTTGGGAAGGGCAAGAAATCACGACTAAAGAAAAATAATTCTGAAACACCAAAAATTGAGAACTTAGGTTCAAAGGAATTTACTACAGAACCATTCGAAAAAGATGGAAAATTAAAACCTAACATAAAATACTCAGTCGGTGAGCATAAATATTTATACGAAACGGATGAATTTGGTAGGATTTGTAATTGTTCTGCTGATGAATTGCATTTGAAAAAACATCTTGAAAGATTAAAACATAATCCTAACACACCAGGTAAGCTAGGCGGAGACCATGCTGGTCATCTTATTGCTGATGTATTTGGAGGATCTCCAGAACTTGACAATATTGTTTCACAGGCAAAAGATGTAAATTTAAAACAGTATCGTGAGATTGAAAGGGAGTGGGAAAAAGCATTAAAAAAAGTACCGCCTGATGAAATTACTGATTTAAAGATAGAAATCTTATATGATGGTAATGGAGCAAGACCTACTGCATTCAAGATAGAATATTGTATTAATGGCGATTTAGTTGATGTGCCACCAATATATAATTAATCAAAGGAGAAAATAGAAAATGTTTGAAGATGAATTTACAGAGATACAGACTGATATGGTTGATATTTGTAATGAATATTCATGCGGAGTTGCAGATAAAGTATTTGTATACGCTGCGAATGAAGGATTAATTTTAACACAACATTTTTATAGTCTAAACAATTGTTTATATAAATGTAGCAAATTAAATAATGCAGGATTACAAACAGAATTCGATGTTTCAATTGATTGTCAAAGACAAGTCTTAAAAGTTTTAAATGACAATGTAAAAAAAATACAAACTCTTTGTGAAAAATATAATCAACCTATACCAAAACTTATGAAACTTGTGTATGAACCAAAAACAAAAAAATTCAATGCAGACTACAAATATGATAATCAAACAACAGATGATGTTTCTGTATTCGATAATTATAATTCATGGTTTGAAGAAGAAAAAATAAAACTCGAATCCTCAAGCCAAGAATAAAAACTCCTGCTCACTGCTATTGGCTGCGTTCCGTATGCTGGCGATGTGGTAAAAGCTGGCTGCAAGGCAATCATAAAGGGAGCTGATGACATCGTTCTGAAAATCCTGCGAAAACTCGATGCGGAGGATGTGCAGAAAGCGTTCAAGATACTCAGAAGCAAGTTCACGTCAAGCATTGACGATGCATCTGCAATGGTGAACAAATGGATTGAGAAAGCCGGCAACTCAAAATATGGAAGCAAAATAAACGAGGTTCTTACAGGAGCGAATGAGAACCTAAGGAAAGCCTCTGATTTCGTCAATAACAAGATTGATGAGTTTGGGGAGAAGATATTTGGAAATGGAAAAAAGAATATTAATATAGATACTTATGAAAAAAAAGAAATCAAATCTGTCGAAATATCAGCTCTGAAGAGCAGTGATTCGTTTTCTGATATTTCTAAACAATTAAAAAAGATGGTTCCAGATAAATATGTAGAACGGGCATCAAAAGCAATTAATGTCATGCCTGAGAAAGAACAAAAGGAAGTTTTAGACTTTATTGAAAAACTATATAATGATTTTGGTCCAAAGAAAACAATGCAGGATCATCATTGGATAGAGAAATCAAGAATTGGAAAAAAGAAATATCAATTTTTGAAAAATCCTCCGATGAAGATAAATTTATATGATGATAAGAAAAACCTGTCGTTAATTGTCGGGCATAATGGAAGTCATAAGAATACATATAACCTTTTGTTGGATACAAACTTAGATCGTATTACTAAGTCTTTAGAACAAGAATCTTTAAAAAGAAAACTTTCTATTAAAGAACTTTTTCAAGAAGAAAAAACGATAAAATGGATAAATGAAAATGTGGGAAAAGTTATTACAGATATGCAGAATACTGTGAAAAAAGACCATACAATAATGAATAATGTAGAAAAAATGTTTATATTAGATTAACTAGGAGTTTTTTATGAAATATTATTCTTTTGCCCCGTGTGGAATAGAAACTACAAAATTTTGTGAACCAGAAGTTTTTGGTGAATGGGAAGATGAGTTTTTGAAAGGCAATTATTGGAAAGACAGAAGTTTGAAACTTCCAATAACCATGAGCGTTGCAAATAAATACAATCCTGGTGATTATCCATTAGCAGATTCACATCTTGTATCACAAAAACTTTTAAACATAATAAAACAGCTAAATAAAGATTTGGAAGTGCTTCCAACACAACTTTTTTATAAGGCTAAAGAACCGATTTGGGACACATATTACACAATTTTATTTCCCGAATATGATGCCTTTAATTTTAAAAAATCCGAATATGACACTGGTATAGATGGCGAAGGAGTTTGCTTAATTGATAAACTATTTCTTTCAAAAGAAAAACTTTTTCTCGTTGATAAAACAAATAATATCTTTGTTTTAAAAGAAACGAAACTTGATGTAATTTGCACGGAAATAGCAAAGAACATGATAGAATCCGCAGGCATAAAAGATGTGCGTTTTACGGAACTTCCTATAGAGTAAGTCCACTTGGTATATAGTATAGCATAACATGCACTTCAAAGCGGACGGCAAGTCAAGCTTGCCGCCGTTTAAGTGCGTTGTTATGCTCACACGCCACGTGGCGTGGGGGGGGCGATATAAAATTTGATTTACAAAAATAAAAGAAAGTTATAATTATGATATCAATATATCGGTTAGCAAATGGAATGTAATAGCTCTACTAAAAAATCTTTTCTTTCGTTACCAAAGCTGGAGAACGCAGGAAAACAAGAAAGTCTTCAACTCCCTCACAAATAATCCCACTTGACGAGCAGACAAAGAACGACTTTGAGTTACGACACGATACAAAGCTCAAGGATACTATGATTTACCTTGACCCGGATTACAAATTCATATTAAGTCCTGCACTTCTGGGCTTTGCCGTCGAAAACAGAATCCACATAAGAAAAAGCAAGTATAATCCGGGCTCGACTGAAACCGACCAAATCGTTGAGCATGAGCTCACCCATGTTCAGCAGTATTCAGAAGGACGCATAAATGAATCCGTTGATGAGCTTGAAATGGAGGCAAATTTCAACGAGACGCTTCACCTTCACAACGGCGAGGAAGTCCGGTATGTTGAGTATGCTCCCGGGAAATACTGGGAAACCACAGAAAAAGAGTACAAAATATTCCTGAATAAGGTTGCCACAGAATTTGAACACAATGTAGAAAGCAATTTGCGAAGCATGGCCAATGCGGAACAGCTGCGATATTTGCTTTCCCTGCAGGAATGGGCACAAGACATGTTCGATGAACCTTTCAGTTTAAGGAGATGATAGCAGAATGACAGAAGAAGAGCGGATGCTGATTATCAACGAGCATTACGAGCAGGACAAAGCCCGACTCACGAAAGACGAGATGAAATTCGGCAACATGAACTACTACCTCAAAAAGGAAGAGTATATAAGGAAACACCTCTGGAAAACCGAGAAGGAGTTCAATACCGACATAATAAGAGCCATGAAGGAAAGGATAAGGTAATGGCAGCGGAATCGCTCACAAGAAGCAGAGCTATAAATCTCATAAACGGCTCCATAGACAGCTTTATGTTTTCCCATGCCTGTTACTGCACCAGCAACATGGAGAGTCTGTCGGAAGATGATTTAGAACTTTATGATCAGATGCACGAGGTCATTTCCATACTTAATGATGATGAAGATTACAGGCATGACCTTGAAACAATGCCACTTGAAGACCTGAAAGAATTCCTTTTAATGTGCAGGAAAATGGCAGACAACAACAATCTGTCATTGAAATCGGAATTCCCACAGGGGAATTTTGAAATCGTTGAGGATGAAAAAAAAGATACGACCATAGTAGAAAAATCAATCAAAAAACTTGAACAGCACGGTGACGCTCAGATTCAAAAAGCCGTTTCTGAATATCGCAAAGGCAAAAGAAAAATAAGTTTTGATAATATGTCTCAGAATCAGCTGGGACAGACAAATCAGATAAATGATTTTTATTGCCATGCCATAAGCGAAAAACTTATTCAGGACACTCCGGAAAATGAAATTCGGCTTGCGATTACCCTAGCCCATGAGTTCAAGAGAAATGCCGTCACGGACACCCTTGAAGGCGAAACTCGCGACATAGTTCTAAGCGACACTAAAATCATAGAGTCGTTTGCAGGCACTTACGGGGAGGAAATCTACAAAAAATTCCCGGAGTACGGAATCCTGCATTACATCAAGAAAATTTTCGGCGAAGAGGAACTTAAGGACTTCGCAGACTACGCCTTCGACTCCACTGGCAGTTACTGGAAAGTAAACGAAACCTGTGATTTGGTTGATGATGGGAATATTTCAAAAGTATTTGATACATCTGGAAACGAAGTTTACTCTGGTTCAACTGGAAGACAAGGTACTTTGGAGGCTTGGCTTGAAATTGACAATGCTTTTGTTACATTAATGAAACCTGCAGGCTATGAATATGACACAGAAAATAATAAGTGGAGCAAAAATCCGGGAAAAATTGACCATATCATAATTGAAAAGGCTCATAATGAGGGACAGCTTACTGACGACCAGTATAATCTGATTCAACTGGCCGCAGGAAAAAAGGTGCCAGATGATGATAAGCCTGAAAAAATAAGTTTGTTTGAGCAATTATTGACTGATTACCAGAATGTAAATAGAACAAAAACTCAAGTTCAAGTTGATATGGCAAACAGAGCATGGGAATGGCTACAGATACAATGGAAAAAAAGGTTTGGTAAAAACTCCAATATAGAGAATAAAACAGATAAATATAACCAATTAAATGAAAGATATGAAAAAGTCAAAAATGTAAAATATTCTAACGATGTTGTAAAGACACCCGAAACAAATCTGGGGACTGCATGTTTAAAACAAAGGCCATTAGAAGAGAAATATGGCTATCCATATACAGCGCCTTCTTTTGGAAGTTTATGCTTGGCTACATCAATAATAAATTTATATATTCTAGATGAAGGTCTTACAGAAGAAAATGTTGAAAATTTTATGAATGATGCTAAAGGAAAATTTATAGCGTCAGATGGTAACGTAATAAGTTTTGAAAAAATGTCTAGAAAACTTTCAGAATTATCTGGCGATGAAAAGTATTTTGATTATGTTTATTATAATCCTGAAACAAAAACTTATTCAGCTAATAAAAAGGCAATGTCAAAAGAGGATTTCATTAGGTCAGATTATGACTACGGAATAGGTGCATATATTCATTTAGATGAAGATACTGATTCTCCAAGGTTTAAATTAGAAATAAAACATTATGAATTAATAAAACGAGTTCCATTTATAGAATATAATCCTGGCATAAGTGATTATAAACTATATGAAATATATCCAGTAAAAAAATATAGGAAGTAAATTATATGAAAAAATTATTAATAATTCTTTTAAATTTATTTATTTTAAATCTTATTTTTGCAAATTCTCCTAAAAATAATGAAGTCTATGTCAAAGGCTCAAATATCAACATGCAGGAATATATAAAATTTTGTGATAAAACAAAAAAGATAAAAAATCTCTATATCCAAAAGTATGAAGTTACCCGAAAGGAGTTCGAAGAATATCTAGATTATTTCCAATATAGCATATTGAAACAATATTCAAAAACAGGAGGACTATTTACATACGATAATTTAATGCCTTATCCAGACTGCGCAGCAGTATTAATAACTTTTTATGATGCATGTAAATATTGCAATTGGAGAAGTGAGCAGGAAGGTTATGAGCCAGCGTATGATATTCAAGGAGAATTGCCGTTTGAATTAAATTATTTTCAATGGAAACAGGAAAATGGAGAATGGATTTATTATGTACCCAAAATGCCTGAAATAAAATTAAATGAAAAAGCAAATGGTTATCGTCTACCGACTATAAATGAATATTTTTATCTTCTTTTAGGTGGACAGGAAGGTATAGATAATAAATGGGGAGAGAAAATAAATATAGCAGAATACGAATCATTTACAACTGGTTCAACTGAAATAGTTGGTAGTTTAAAACCAAATGGTTTATCTATTTATGATTTATTTTCTAATGCTCCAGAATGGATTTGGGGAGAGCTTAAAGAATATTGTAGAGATGATCCTGTTAATTCTGTAAAGAATGCTGTTGGGTATTCTCCTAGAAATTGCAATTATGATAATTTTAATTTAATAAGTTATTTTTCAACAAAAAAAAATTTATCTCCGACAAGTCCTTTAGAACGTGGTTTTATTGGTATGCGAATGGTAAGAAATGCTGAGTAAAAATTTCAAAAATCCCAAGGGTTTATCAGGTGAAATAGCTTAGAGAGGTAATCTGATGGTAAGTCTTACAAAAAAGTCTAAAATAAAATATTTCAAATACACAGGGGGAAGGAATGAAGAAAAATAAGATGTGGGCAGTAATTCTGATTCTGCTTTTGGTTGGTTTTATTTTCGGTTGCGAAAAAGATTATACAAAAGAAGTGTATGATTTTATCACCGAATATATACACATGGTCTCTTATGAACACGCAATTCATAAAACTCATATAACAGAAAATATGAAGGGGTATTTTTATGATTATGAAGATAAAGAAAATGCAGAGTATCCAGAATTTATGTTACCGGGTGGTTTTAGAGATAATATTTTAGTCGTAAAAGATTTTGTTATACAGAAAATTGAAAAATTACCTTATACTGGTACAAAGGGATATTTTGGTAATGGACTTGATGGATATTCTGTTGAAGTTCAATTTACAATTTATGATGAATCAAAAGAAAAAGGTGAATATGTAAAAAATTTAGGATATTGGGTCGCATTAGCTAATAATAAATTTTATATTTATGCGGATGACACTTTAAATGATATTTATATATTAGAAAAAGATTTAGAAAACTAAAGACATTCAATATTTCAGATATAGAGGCTAGAAACAATGAAAAAAAATTTAATATTATTATTAAATCTATTTATTTTAAATCTTATTTTTGCAAATTCTCCGCGACTGGCCAGGAATAGATTACAAAGTTTCATGGAATGATAATGGAAAAAGAAAAGACTCTTTTATGGAATACTATCGTTCGAAGTTAAAAAAAATCCCTGAACAAGGTTGGAATATAATGTTAATGGATGGACATACAAGATCTGGAAATATTTTATCTCCACACATGGTTGTAATATATGTGAGAAATGATGGATTAATAGACTTTTCACATTATACTTCTGATAATGTTGTTGAACCAAGAATTGGGTGGACTTTAAAAGAAATGACAGATACGGGAAAAGGAATGCACGATCGTCTTGGATATAGTAATTTCAAATACTTACCATTGGGAAAATAGAGGTAAAACTAAATGAAAGTAATGAAAATTTTATTTATTATTTTAGCCGTTTTATTGAACTTATGTTCATGTAACAATAAAAACTATTTAAATGCATCTGATATAAACAACTTAAATGTTACAAGATTCAGTATGACTGATGAAAAAACAGGAAAAAGATATTCGGGTATTTTTAATGAGAATAAAGAAGTTCTTTTTTGTGGTGAAGGTATTATATATCCGTTCAAAGGTGGATTTAGTTATATTCATAAAAATGCAAGTTCAAATATTGCAATAAACATTCATGGAAAAAAGTTTACAACGTTTGAATTAAGCGAAGTTCACGATAGTTTTTATGGATATGGGTTATATTCAACCTATGACAGTAAAAATGATATTTCTTATCTAATAGATAAAAATGGAAATAAAATTAAAGAGAAGAACATTCTAGATATAAGTGAAAATATTGAAATTATCAAAAAAAACAAAAAATTAACATATTATGATATTTCTAAAAATTCTTACTTAGAAAATTATCAACTTTATGATATTTGCTTCAATTTTTACAATGGAGTTGCAAAAATTGGTATGCAAAAACCAAATGAGCCTATATATAAAATTACATATTTGTATGGATTAATTGATAGAAATGGAAATTCTTTATTACCATGTGAATTTGCCTATATGGATTATACTTATCCTAAATATGTTATTGTTTCAAAAACTTGCGAAGATCCAATTTGGGAAAGAAAAGCAGAAGTCGGAATGGTTGATTACAATAATAATTGGATAATTGAGCCAAAATATAGTTATGTATTACCTGTAACAGATAATATTGTTGCTTTATGGATTATCCAGGAAAATTCTGAATATTGGCTCTTGTATAATATAACAACTAAAGAATATAAAAAAATAAATTCAAATTTTACATTAATTGATAATATCAATTTATTTACTAAAAACAATACAGAGGATATTCTTTTATTTTATGATTTTAATACAGAAAAATACGGATTTATAAATTCCAACGGTGATATTATCTTAAAATCAATTTGCCAAAAAATTGAATCAAATCCAGATAATGGCTACTATCAGGTTTTAATCGATAATAAATGGATGTTATTCAATAAAAAAGAAGGTCTCATTAATCCAAAAGATTTTCTTAACTTTACCAAGCTCTAATATATGAAAAAAATATTTCTCTTATGTTTATCATTATTATTTATTTCATGTTCAAAGAACAATGCAACAGAATCATTAAACAATTATTCGCCTGTTAGATTTGTATATAATCAAAAATATGGATTATTTAATCCTGCCACAAAAGAAGTGATTGTATATCCTCGGTATACATATATTGAAAACTTTTCAAATGGATACGGTCTAGGTGTTTTGGGCGAAGAAGGTGGAACTTGTGAAGTTATAGATACTTTTGGTAATATACTTTTTTCTTATAAAACAGAACCTCTCAGTTACACACATTGTTATAACGGATTTTTTATGGTTGTTAATTACGATGTAGGAAATAATGTTATCTATGATCAAAACAAAGAGTATCATGGTTTATATAATTACAAAGGTGAACTCGTCTTCAAAACAAATTTTATATATTCAATGAATAATGAGTGTATTGTAACCCACAAAAAATCTAACTATATTTTCTTATTTTTTGATAATAACGGAATAAAACGAAAAAAAATACAACTACCAGACACATTTTCCTATAAATCTATTTCAAATGAAATTGTCAAGTATGAAGTTATGTATGACCCATTCTCAAATGGATTTGCAAGATTTTATATTTGGAATAATGATAAAAAGCTTTTTGGTATGATAAAAAACGATAAAACAGTTGTAATACCACCTGTATATAAAAGTCTAGGAAAGGCATTTGTAGAAGGTGTCTTAATTGCAGAAACTGAAAACTCATTGTATGGTTTACTTAATAAAGAAGGTGATTGGGTCATACAACCAAAATACAAGCAGTTATTTAATTATTCTGGAAAAGTATTAGCTGCAAAAATTAAAAATTGGAATTAATAGACTTAAAAGAAAATATAATAAAATCTTTCCCTGATAATTTTACTGTTATATCAGATTTCGTTGAAAATATTGCTATTTTTTCTATGACTATAGATGGTTCAACAAAATACGGACTTATGAATACTCAACCTTTCAGTTTAAGGAGATGGTAGCAGAATGAAAGAAGAAGAGCGGATGCTGATTGTCAACGAGCATTACGAGCAGGACAAAGCCCGACTCACGAAAGACGAGATGAAATTCGGCAACATGAACTACTACCTCAAAAAGGAAGAGTATATAAGGAAACACCTCTGGAAAACCGAGAAGGAGTTCAATACCGACATAATAAGAGCCATGAAGGAAAGGATAAGGTAATGGCAGCGGAATCGCTCACAAGAAGCAGTGCTATAAATCTCATAAACGGCTCCATAGACAGCTTTATGTTTTCCCATGCCTGTTACTGCACCAGCAACATGGAGAGTCTGTCGGAAGATGATTTAGAACTTTATGATCAGATGCACGAGGTCATTTCCATACTTAATGATGATGAAGATTACAGGCATGACCTTGAAACAATGCCACTTGAAGACCTGAAAGAATTCCTTTTAATGTGCAGGAAAATGGCAGACAACAACAATCTGTCATTGAAATCGGAATTCCCACAGGGGAATTTTGAAATTGTTGAGGATGAAAAGACAGAAACAGAATTGAATCCTGACAAAATCGAGAATGAGAAATCTTTCTGGAACACATTATGGGGAGCACTGCAGGGCGAATACAACGAGAACCCGACAGGAACGGAAATCCTCATCGATATGGGGCTGAACTTCATTCCTTTTGTCGGACAGGCCTGTGATGTACGCGATATAACGGCATGTCTCAAAAAACTTGTCATAGAAAAACGAGTAAATGAGATAATGATTTGGGTTACTCTCCTGCTCACTGCTATTGGCTGCGTTCCGTATGCTGGCGATGTGGTAAAAGCTGGCTGCAAGGCAATCATAAAGGGAGCTGATGACATCGTTCTGAAAATCCTGCGAAAACTCGATGCGGAGGATGTGCAGAAAGCGTTCAAGATACTCAGAAGCAAGTTCACGTCAAGCATTGACGATGCATCTGCAATGGTGAACAAATGGATTGAGAAAGCCGGCAACTCAAAATATGGAAGCAAAATAAACGAAGTTCTTACAGGAGCGAATGAGAACCTAAGGAAAGCCTCTGATTTCGTCAATAACAAGATTGATGAGTTTGGAGAGAAAATCCTGAAAAAGAAAAAAAATCCTAGACCGTCATGGAGAAATTCTGAAATTGCAGCCGAAAACGAATTTAAGGATTATAAGCCTCAAAAATCATTCAAAAATGGGGAAGAAGTTCCTTACGGGACAAAAGGTAGCGTCCGCCCTGACTTATATAAGAATACTTCAAGTATTGATGTAAAGAATTATAATTTATCATCAAAACGAGGACAAACTAATTTAATAAATAATATAGTAAGTCAATATAAAAAAAGAATTGATAATTTACCAACAGGGACAAAACAAACAGTTCTTATTGATGTTAGAGGGCAAAATATCGATGATGACATCTTAGAAAAAATATACAATGATATTTATACTAAGACTGATGGAAATATGAAAATTTTATTTAGGAGATAAAAACATGGCTGTAGGATTGAAAGTAAAATTTAATTGGTATCAAATTGGAGAATCTGAACTGTTATATTCTTTTTTTTCAACAATTGCATACAATCTTGAGAATAATATTTGGGGAAGTAAATTTCCTACTATTATGATAGACTTGTATCAAGGTAAAGTTGATGTTGATAAACTCCAATTCGTTGAGCAAGAATTACAAACTATTAGAAATGAACTGAGTCTGCTCCCCGTCAATAAATTAATTTGGAATATAGATGATTTGTCAAAAATGCCACCGTGGGGAACAAATATAAGTAAAGATATACGAAACCTTTCAGATTATTATGTTACATCTGATGGCAATAATTTATTAGATGTTCTTTTCAAAGCAATAAATAAGGCAAAAGAATTAAAATCGTATCTTGAAATTAGCAGTATTTAATATATATATCTTTTTCAGAAACTACGGAGAGCCTATGCCTGACAATTCAAAATTATCGCCATATTTATTTACTGTAGAAATTGACGGCATTGAAACCGCCCGCTTTCAAAAATGCGAAGGACTTGAGGCTGAAACAGAAACCTTTGAGTTTGAAGAAGGCGGCGGACATATAATTACCCAAATATTTAACGGTCCTGGTGAACAAATAAATTAGGTTCCTCAGGCACAAACATTGAATCGGGGAGACTGGAAAGCAATGGAAAATGATGTAAAGAAATTATTATACAAAAATGATGATTTAGGAAAAGTATTTAGAAAATCTGTTAAACAAATAAATGATTTAAACCTATATGATGATAATGTATTAAATGAAAAAAGGCTTGATGATTTGAATTCCTTTTAATGTGCAGGAAAATGGCAGACAACAACAATCTGTCATTGAAATCGGAATTCCCACAGGGGAATTTTGAAATTGTTGAGGATGAAAAGACAGAAACAGAATTGAATCCTGACAAAATCGAGAATGAGAAATCTTTCTGGAACACATTATGGGGAGCACTGCAGGGCGAATACAACGAGAACCCGACAGGAACGGAAATCCTCATCGATATGGGGCTGAACTTCATTCCTTTTGTCGGACAGGCCTGTGATGTACGCGATATAACGGCATGTCTCAAAAAACTTGTCATAGAGAAACGAGTAAATGAGATAATGATTTGGGTTACTCTCCTGCTCACTGCTATTGGCTGCGTTCCGTATGCTGGCGATGTGGTAAAAGCTGGCTGCAAGGCAATCATAAAGGGAGCTGATGACATCGTTCTGAAAATCCTGCGAAAACTCGATGCGGAGGATGTGCAGAAAGCGTTCAAGATACTCAGAAGCAAGTTCACGTCAAGCATTGACGATGCATCTGCAATGGTGAACAAATGGATTGAGAAAGCCGGCAACTCAAAATATGGAAGCAAAATAAACGAAGTTCTTACAGGAGCGAATGAGAACCTAAGGAAAGCCTCTGATTTCGTCAATAACAAGATTGATGAGTTTGGGGAGAAGATATTTGGAAATGGAAAAAAGAATATTAATATAGATACTTATGAAAAAAAAGAAATCAAATCTGTCGAAATATCAGCTCTGAAGAGCAGTGATTCGTTTTCTGATATTTCTAAACAATTAAAAAAGATGGTTCCAGATAAATATGTAGAACGGGCATCAAAAGCAATTAATGTCATGCCTGAGAAAGAACAAAAGGAAGTTTTAGACTTTATTGAAAAACTATATAATGATTTTGGTCCAAAGAAAACAATGCAGGATCATCATTGGATAGAGAAATCAAGAATTGGAAAAAAGAAATATCAATTTTTGAAAAATCCTCCGATGAAGATAAATTTATATGATGATAAGAAAAACCTGTCGTTAATTGTCGGGCATAATGGAAGTCATAAGAATACATATAACCTTTTGTTGGATACAAACTTAGATCGTATTACTAAGTCTTTAGAACAAGAATCTTTAAAAAGAAAACTTTCTATTAAAGAACTTTTTCAAGAAGAAAAAACGATAAAATGGATAAATGAAAATGTGGGAAAAGTTATTACAGATATGCAGAATACTGTGAAAAAAGACCATACAATAATGAATAATGTAGAAAAAATGTTTATATTAGATTAACTAGGAGTTTTTTATGAAATATTATTCTTTTGCCCCGTGTGGAATAGAAACTACAAAATTTTGTGAACCAGAAGTTTTTGGTGAATGGGAAGATGAGTTTTTGAAAGGCAATTATTGGAAAGACAGAAGTTTGAAACTTCCAATAACCATGAGCGTTGCAAATAAATACAATCCTGGTGATTATCCATTAGCAGATTCACATCTTGTATCGCAAAAATTTTTGGAGGTAATAAGAATAGTTAACAAAGATATCGAAATTCTTCCGACACAACTTTTTTATAAGGCTAAAGAACTTATTTGGGACACATATTACACAATTTTTTTTCCAGAATATGAAGCTTTTAATTTTGATAAATCTCAATACACATTATTTAGAAATAAAATTTTAGGTCTAAAAAAACTGGTTCTGTCAAAGGAAAAACTTAGTCTTATTGATACATCAAATAACATCTTTGTCTTAAAAGAAACGAAACTTGATGTAATTTGCACGGAAATAGCAAAGAACATGATAGAATCCGCAGGCATAAAAGATGTGCGTTTTACGGAACTTCCTGTAGAGTAAGTCCACTTGGTATATAGTATAGCATAACATGCACTTCAAAGCGGACGGCAAGTCAAGCTTGCCGCCGTTTAAGTGCGTTGTTATGTGGACGCCCGCACTGGGGCGCTTGAGGAGAAAAAAAAAAGACAAGAACTGAATTTGAAAAACGAGAAAAAGATGAGAAGTTAAAAAGAGAAGATTATGATATTGAGTCTAATCATTAGACTTGGAGAATATTAAGATGACAGATAGAGGCGAACGTACAAAATGTCAGTTTAAAAGGATTGAAGGATATTTAATAATTGATTCTAAATATTATGGAAGTGAAGATGATGTTTATTCAACACATTCTATTTTTGTAAAAAATGAATATATTTTTTGGCTGTATAAAAATTTAAATGAATTATTGGATTCTGACATTATTGAACGTAAATTCCGAGAATCAAGTAAAACCCCGGAAGAGTATTTAGATATAGAATTTAAAGGCGGCCTTGACAGGTGTACTACTGTCATGATTGATATCACATCAAAAAATGATAAAGGTTTTGGTTGGATGATGATTCCTTTTAATGAGAGAGACCCATTCAATAAAGAAGACAGCCTATATCCATTTTTGATAGAATTGGAAAAATATGTGCCAGAATCTGATAAACCAAAAATAATCCCTCAGTGGAGATAAAGTCTTCATAGTATTTTTAAGTTATTTGAGCAAAAAACTCAAAAATATGGTATAATAATGTTAGCGGAGGTCTATTATGGTTGCAGAGGCTCTAAAAGAAAAAGTCATGAATTATTTCACTCTTCTTGATGACGAACAGGCTCAGATGGTAATTTCGTATATAGAAACAATAGATGTAACACAGAAAAAGAAGCAGAAAAGCCTTGCGGACTTAAAAGGCAAAATCCAGTTTGCTGACGGATATGACTACAAGTCTATGAGGCGCACACAATGATTCTTGTTGATACATCAGTACTGATAAATTTCTTTCGCGGCAGGGAAACAGCAGGAACAAGATATTTGGAAGCATTAATCAGCGAAGAAAAACCGTTTTGCATTAATGAGTTTATTTATCAGGAACTTCTGCAAGGTTCAAAAAACGAAAAAGAATTCTCCACGCTCAAATCATATCTAGGCGAAATTCCCCTATACTCCTTAAAGCTTGGCATTCAGTCTTATGAAAATGCTGCAATCCTCAATTTAAAATGCCGGAGAAAAGGTGTTACAATCCGCAGTACAGTCGATTTGCTTATCGCCGAGACCGCGATAGAAAATAATATTCCCTTGCTCCACGATGATGAAGATTTTGTAAATATGGCTCGCGTTATTACTGAATTAAAGCTCGCTATATAAAAATAGCACATAACAAAGCTTCAAAGCGGATGTCGCGGTCAAGCCGCGCCACCGTTTAAGCAAATGTTAGCTGGATGCCCATATTGGGGCGCAAAATGTAAATTAAAAAAATGAAAAATCAGTACAAAAAATACAACTTTTACAAATTATACAAACCCTTATATTACAAGGAGTTACAGAGTTTGCTAAAAAATACAAACTGTCTAAATCCTTATAATATAAGATTTTAGACAGTTTGTATAATAGGTATTGACAATATTATATATAATATATATAAGTTTTTAACTCTTTGTAAAAGGTAGGCTATTATGATTTCATTAACAGATAATTCATATGAATTGATGTTTGGAAACATCAACGAAGAAGTTATGTCTGCTGCTCAGTGTATGTCACAGTGTACAGGTTGTATGTGCAATTGTCGTTGTTCATGCTCTGGCGGATTTGTAATGGATATGGAATGGGAGGCTTTGTAATATGAGTGCATCAATTAATCAATATGCGGAACTATTTGGCAATGTAAATGCAGAAGTGACATCAATGCCTCGTTGTGCATGTGTTGCTTGTAATTCATGTACTTGTGGTTGTAGTTGTAGAGCAATTCCAGAAATGGAATTTGAATGGGAAAATATCTAATTAATTTAAATTTGAATTCTTAAAATCAAGTTGCCAGTTATCTTTTGAGTTGAAGCTTAAAAATAACTGGTTTTTTTTTAGGTGGTAATTATGGTTGCTACAATAATGCAATATGAAGAATTATTTGGACATACAGAAAACGATGTTATAGCATTTGGAAGATGTAATTGTGTTCCAAGTGCTAGATGCTTGCCTAATTTTACTTTTGAAATTTGTCTAGGATGGGATAATATATGAAATTTTCAAAATATACACATGCTTTTAGTCTTGGTAATGATATTGCCTTGTACAATTCTTTAAGAATGAAACCTGTTTATTTGCCAAAAGATAAATATTTCTTAATTAAAAATTTTCTTTCAAGTGATTCTGAAAATATTTCAGACGATATAAAAAATGAAATAAATGAACTTGGAAAATATAAAATCATTATAAAGAATGATGAAACAGATTCAAAAATTTTGGATTTTGTAAAATCTAAAATCCCAGAGTCTGCTGTGAATATTTGTTATTTTATTCTTTCAGAGCAGTGTAATTTGGCTTGTAAATATTGTTTTTTGGGAAATAACAACAAGGACAAAAGAATCAAATTTCATAAAGAAAATATGACAAAAGAAATTGCTGAAAAAGGTGTTGCTTATTTCGTTAAACAATTAGAACTTCAGCCATTAGATGAATCAAGAAAACCAAATATAATTTTCTATGGTGGAGAACCTTTAATCAATTTTGAAATACTTGACTTCGTTGTTTGTAAATTTGAAGAATTAAAAGAATCTCATCCAGTCTTAAAAAACATTGAATATTCCATTGTAACAAATGGTTTGCTTTTAACCGAAGAAAGATTAAGAAGATTGCATCAATTGAAAGTAGCAATTGCAATTTCGATTGATGGCTGTGATGAAAAAGCTAATCAAATGCGTGTAGATACTGCAGGAAACACGGTTTTTAATAAAATAATAAAAACACTCGATTTGGCAAAATCTATAGAAATTCCTGTTTCGTTATCAATTACGCTTACGGAAGAAAGCATAAAAAATAAAGATGCTATGCTTGAGTTGATAAAAAAGTATGATATTAAAGGTCTTGGATTTAATATCATGATGTCTGACTCTAATACAAAATTACCAGAATCATACAATGTTGCGGCTGCAAATTTTATAATTGATATGTTCAAAGAACTTAGAAAACTTGGAATTTATGAAGATAGAATAATGCGCAAGTTAAAATCTTTCACAAGTTCTCAAGTTTATTTCTCTGATTGTGCGGCAACGTCAGGTGCTCAAATCGTTATTGCTTCAAATGGTGAAATAGGAATTTGTCATGGTTGCTTAGCAGACAGAAAATATTTCAGTCAAAATGTTGCTAAAATTGATTTTGATCCAAAATCAGATTCAATTTGGAAAGAATGGAGTTTACTTTCACCAATTTTGAAGGATGAATGTCAGGATTGTGAAGCTCTTGGAATTTGTGGAGGTGGTTGTCCTATAAATGCAACAAATGAAAAAGAAGAAAATTCAATTCATTCTCTTGATACAAGATTTTGCACTCATGCAAAATCAACTTTGGAATTTTTCATTAGCGACTTATACAGAATTATTTCTGGAAAAGAGGAAAAATGTCAGAAAATATCATTGTAGAAGGAATTCAAACAAATAATCTAAAAAATATTGATGTTGAGATTATTAAAAATGGAATTAATGTTATTATAGGGCCATCTGGAAGTGGAAAATCTTCTCTTGCTTATGATACAGTTGCTGAAATTGGTTTACATGAATTAAATTCAATGTATTCTGATACAATAAGTGAACCTCGCTATAAAGTCCGTTCTTATAAAAATATAATAACATCAATTCCAATAAAACAAATGAATAACAATAACAATATTCATTCAACAATTGGAACATATTTTAATATTAGTCAGTATTTATGTGTTATTTTTGCGACAGTTTTAAATAAAGATTATGATTTCTTTGTTTTGAATAAAAAAGAAAATATTTGTCAAACTTGTCATGGATTGGGATATAAAAAAGATTTGGACATAAATAGAATTGTTGATTATGACAAGACTGTAGAAAATATCCCTATAAAATGCTGGACTCGATACAAAGATTTTTACAGCGCAATTTTAAAGGATTTTTGTATTGATAATAAAATTGATTACACAAAAAAATTTCGTGATTTATCTGCAAAGGAAAAAGAACTTATTTTATATGGTCAAAGTTCAAAAAAATATTCCGAACGATACAAAACTGTTAATCGTTTAGCAAGCAGAACTTCAAACTACTATGGCATAATGCTCAAAAAACCGATGATGGTAAATTTTGAGCCAAGTTCGATTTTTTACACACAAGTAATTTGTAAAGATTGTTGTGGCGAAAAATATTCTTCGGAACATCGTGATTATAAAGTTGAAAATCTTTCCATTGGGGAAGTTCACTGTTTGCCATTAAAAGAACTCTTACAATGGATTGAGTTAGTCAAAAAAAATGAATCCAGTGAAAATTTGAAATTCTCAATAAATCAAGTTCATTTATTTGTTTCAAAAGCTGTTGAACTGAATTTAGGTCACTTGAGTTTGAATCGAATTATTCCTTCTTTGTCAGGCGGAGAACTTCAGCGATTACGATTAGTTCAGGTTTTTAACTCTCAGTTAAATAATCTTTTAATAATTCTTGATGAACCATTAGCAGGTCTTTCTAAAAAAGAAAAGGATTTGGTTTTCAATAATGTCAAAACACTGTCCAAAAAACACACCCTTTTAATTGTAGATCATCATTCTGTATTTTTTGATGATGCAGCAAAAATAATTTCAATGGGTGAAAGAAGTGGAAAATTTGGTGGTTCAATAATTGATACAAAAGCGTATATAAAAACGCAACAAGAAAATTTTTCTTTGCCAGTTCTTCAAATTGATAAAACTGAAAAAATCAAAATTGAAAATACAGTTTATGGCTATAAAGGCATAAATATTGAAATTGCTAAACAAAGAATGAATATTATTACAGGCAGTTCTGGAGTTGGAAAATCAACTTTGTTAAGAGAGTATCTACCACAGCATTTTGAAAAATATGCATATATAAATCAGAAATCCTTGTCTGGAAATAGTCATTCATTTGTTGCTACAAATTTAGATGTTTTTAATCCTATGCTTGATTTGTTTGCAAAAAAATTCAAAAAAGATAAATTGTTTTTTTCAAATGTATCAGGGGCGGATGGTGCTTGTCCGATTTGTGGAGGCACAGGTAAGTTAATATATGGCACAGACAATGATGATAGAGTTTCTGTAGATTGTAAGGATTGTAAAGGCACTGGGTTTAATAAAGATTTAGCAAAATATAAGATTCAAGATAAGAATCTCTTTGATATTTGGTATATGACTATTGATGAAGCTGTTGATTATTACGAGAAACAAAATCCAAAAATTACGGAGGCATTAAAAAAAGCTCAAGAAATTTTACTTGGACATTTACAATTAGGTCAACTTACTTCCACTCTTTCTGGTGGTGAAAACATAAGAATAAAAGTTTTGAAGTCATTAAAAAGTACAGCAGAAATTTATGGAATTGATGAGCCATTCAGAGGTTTGAATAATTATGAAATGCATAAAGTCGCCGCCTTTTTATCAAAAATGGTAACTGATGGAAAAACAATTATTGTTGTAGACCATGAGGAAGAGGCTTTCAAATATTTTTCTAAGCATATCGAATTAGTAAAAAATAACAATTGGTTGGAGGGAAAATATTGAAAAAGACTTCTCAAGAATGGGAAAAGGCAAAAACTGAGTTTAAGGAATGGTATTTTGATAATTCAAAAGTTTTAACTTGACAAAAGATATGTACCAGTCTTTGATAACATCACTTCTGTTTGATGGAAATGATATTTCTAATCCTCAGATCGAAGGAAGAGTAAAAGATAGAAAAAGTTGCATTGACAAATTTGAACGAAAATATTTAGATGAATTTGAAAGCAATATTTCTATAGATGATATAAAAGAAAAGATAACTGATTTTGTTGGTATTCGAATAATATGTTATTATGAGGATGAAATTGAAAAAATAGAAAAAGTTATTCGAGCAAATTTTGATGTTATTGATAAAACGGATAAAACACAAAAGCTAAAGGATTCAAATATTTTTGGCTATAAAGGAATTCATTTAGATGTTAGATTATCAAAAGAGAGATTAAATTTGGATGAATATAAGAAAGTTTCAAAATTTTCTGTTGAAATTCAAATACGAACAATTATACAACATGCTTGGAGTTCTCTTGATCATAAGATAATTTATAAAAATGAAAGGTCTCCAGAAATTACAAAAGCTGCAGAACGACTTGCTGCATTATTTGAAATAGCTGATTCTGAATTTTTAAGATTAAGAAATGAAACTCAAAAACAAGAAAAACTCTCTGAAGAAAAAATAAAGGCTTCTGAGGATAAATCTGAAAAATCTTCCGAAATTATAAGTTTAATGACTTTTAAAAGTTTTCTAAATTTAAAATTTCAAAAATATAATTTTTATGAACATCGTACTAATGCTATTTTACAAGAAATTCTTAGATGTAATTCAACTTTTAGTATTAGTCAATTAACAGATTCTTTTGAAAGCAATATTAAAGATGTAGAAAAATATAAACATGATAATGAAAAAATTTTATCGATGAACCCATACACAATATTAAGACATATTTTATATGTACATGATAATGAAACTTTTTCTGCATTATTAACAGATATACAAAAAAATAATTTTGACAGTTTTATAAAAAAAATTGACAGCTAACACAGTTTTCAAAGCCGACAAACCGGTTAAGCCGGTTTGCGGTTTGATATGTTGTGCCATTTGTCAACATAAAAAACTCCTTTTGAGAAAAAATATAAAAAAAAACGGAAGGAAAGCGATAGATCGGCACATGGCCATTCTGATATACGTGGATTCGCCTGAAAATCAGGTTTACCGACAGGTCAATGGTCCGCCTGGAATTCTTTCTCTCTAACTGCGAGCATAGGAAGTTAAAAAGTTTCCCGCTCATAAACCGCTCGAAGATAATTCCTTAAATGCTCACAAATTCCTTCCGTTATGATACAAGTTAATTTTTCGCCAGAATATCTTTAGCGAAAGTTTCATCCCGCAGGTGATTTGATTTCATTGCGCAATAAACTCCTCGACCGTTTTTTGAATGTCGGAAAGCTCCCCCTCATCAATTTTGTTCAAGGCAGTTTTCCTGTTGTCAACAAAATTCATCATTCCCCAGACAAAACATGCAAGCTCCCTTGCCCCCGCCGTCGTTACTAGATTGTAGGGGAGCCCTTTTTGGGAAAGATAAAGCATTCTTTTTCTGAGCCTGAGCGTGCACTTGTCCGCGTAAGAAACGATGGCGGCGGACGCATTTTTCTGCCGCTCTTTTACCCTGACTGATTTTGCCGTGACAACAGAATGCATTCTAAGGCTTCCCGCACACTCAACAAGAAGACTTCTGACTCTTGAATTCCCAGCTTTCGTAATCGCCGTGTGCCGTACTCTATTTCCGCTTGAATCCTCGCCGGGACAAAGTCCTATAAAGCTTACGAAGGACTTCGCCTTTGAAAAACGGGAAAAATCCCCGATTTCCGCGACAATCGAAATAGCGGAGACATAACTGATTCCAGAGATGCACACCAGAGCATCAATTTTTTCCCTCACTTCATCATCCTTGCAGAGTTCCAGAATCTTCGCCTCAATTCTCTGAACTTTGTCCATGAGCGTTATTACTTCGGCGTGATATTCCTCAAATGATTCCTGAAGCCACTTGTCAGCGAAGTTCATCGTCCTGAGCCAAGCCATGTGAGCCTGCGTCCAGTAATGGCCGCTCTGAGGATAAGGCAAGCCCATTCGCAGCAGGAAAGAAAGGAGGTTCTGCTTTGCTTTTTTGAGCATGGTGATTTTTGCCGTCCTGACCCGTGTATATTCCTTTATCGCCTCAAGTTTTTCAGAAGGAAGGCAGACAGGGCTGTAGGTTTTGAAGGCGAGAGTCTTTGCAAGAAGGCGGGCGTCCATCCTGTCTGTCTTGACTTTCTGACCAGGTGCCTTTGCTATTGTCGATGGGGCGATAATGACGCAGGCGAAGTCTTCTTTTTGAAGTTTTCTGCAAAGTCCGTATCCTGTGGGACCTGCCTCGTATCCAATAAGAAAAACTGCATCTTGCCCGACTGATTTTTGAAGGTTCTTCAGGTAGTGAAGCGTGTTTTCAAATTTGGAAGAGCTTTTGTGCTCCGCGAATAATTTGTCTTCACGGCTGTCATAAGCACAGAAAGAATTTGTGTCCTTGTGCACGTCAATTCCGACATAGATTACTTTTGTGTTCTCTGTTACATTGTTCATTGTAGTGCTCCTTTTTGCATGAGGCAGGTCATGCTTGTTGTTTTCTATTCCAAGTTTACGACCGAACCCTCGATTCTGCAAACCTGGTGGCACTACATATTGTCTAAAACAATGTTAGGTGGATGGGCCACTGGGCTGCTTGGTGTTTCAAGAAAAGTCCACCTATTTTCATTTTATAAGAGGAAAATTATGGACGATTTAGAAAAAAGAAAAATTTACAATCTTATTCAGTTGGCTCTTCAAGCTTTCCAAAGCAATAAATATCAAATAAACTCCTACACCCCTTATTATGGAGAAAACGGAACAAGTGGAATAAAATTTTCTGTAAAAGTTAATGAAACCGAACTTGCATTTTTCGCAGGATTTTCCACAGACAAAAAATATGAAAACCAGCTTCTCTTCGGAGTATTAAAATCTGACTGTAATGAAAAAGTATCAAAACTAAAACATTTAGATGATGACGAAAATGGAAATAAGATTCAAGAAAAAATTAAAATTGATACGAGATTTACATCTTTAGAAGAAAACTCGCAAAAAGAGAAAATCTCAAAATGGTTAAATGAGCAGATTAGAACATTTTTATCAATGTATTCATTATTTAATGGTTCACTAAAAAAATCATCAAACAAAGAACAAAATCCTATAAAGAGAAAACTTATTCTTTCATTCACTTGCCTTTTGTTCGGTTGTCTTGGTGTTCATAGATTCTTGCTTCGACAATGGGGAAGCGGTTTTTTACAACTTTTCACCATGGGTGGTTTTTACATATGGTGGATTATCGATACGATTCGCCTTTTTACAGGAAATTATCCCGATTCAGACGGCATTTTATTAAAAGATAAAATTAGAGAGTATAAAGATGCTAATAAAGTTGAATATGAAAAAGAAATTGAATCGTATGAAAATATAGATACAAAGACATGGTTCAAAATCGTTGAACTGCCTTGGCTTATAACAGTACTTGGAATAGTGCCGAGTTGCTTTTGTCCGATATTTGCAGAAACAAACGAAATTGTATTTATTGCATTGGCTGCAGTTAGTAGCATCATTTTCTTGATTGGACTTATATCAATTTTTGCAACAATCGGTAAGAAAAGAAAAATTCGAATTGTAAATGACATTCCTATCACTAAAAATCCATATACATGGTTTTTAAGTAAAATCGGAAAAGCAGTTTGCGGAACTACAATTCTTGTTTTGGGTATTGGAATATTTGTATTAATTGCAATATTTACAACTTCAGTTAGTAAAAGTCTATCTAGTGGAAGTACTTCTTCAAAAAGAGCGACTTCTGGAAGTTCAGGTTCAACAAGAGGAAGTAATTCAGCCTCGACAGAAAAAAGCAATAAAACCTCAATCAAATATTATTATTGTGAATATTGTGGTCATAAAGAGATTAATTTAAAACTATTACTTAGTGGGCATTGTAATAGGCATCCAACAGCTCCTTATAGTGTACATCACAAATTATATGAAGGAACGATAAAATCTGATTACTATTGCAAATACTGCGGTCATAAAGAAAGAACAATAGATCATCTTACAAGTGGATATTGTCAGAAACATCCAAATGGTAGTGGTAAAGGACACCATCTACCAGCACTTTGAGCATACTATAATTTCAAGGCGTAAACCTTGCATAACGGAGGAAATTATATGCAATTTTCAGAGACAAAAGACTTGCTTGAAAAAGTAGAGCCTATAATCAAAAAAGCAAGAAAAGCGCAGGATGAAAAGGAAAAGTCTGGCGAATGCTTCAACACATTCAAAATTCTGGGAGTCCAAAAGAATGAAGTGCGTCTCCATTCGGCATTTTTGAGCGAGATTCTAGACCCTAAAGCCGTTCACGGACTTGGCGACTACTTCTTAAAGCCCTTTGTAAAAAAAGTGACAAAAATAGAAACTGAACTTGATACCAAAAATGCAGAAGTGTCTGTTGAAGAGTCTATCGGAGCGATAAGCGAGGACGGAAAGACAGGCGGAAGATTTGACATTGCCATAAAATTCCACAATCCAGACTATCTCATCTTGATAGAAAACAAAATAGATGCCGGCGACCAGATTTCTCAGTTACAAAGATACAACAATTATGCGAAGAAAAATTATAAAGACAACTACAAAATTCTGTATTTGACCGTAGATGGACATAATCCATCAAGACTTTCTTTGGGAAAAGCAAAGATTCCATACCAATGCATTTCGTATAAAAACGACATAAAAAACTGGCTCACAGAATGCATTGAAAAGATTGACACAAGGCCATTTGTTGACATTTCTGTACGTCAATATATTGCGGTCATAGAAGAGCTTACGAATACCGAACTGGAGGATACTATGAAAAAGGAAATCATCGAAAAACTTTATTCAAAAGAAAATCTTGAACTTGCAAAAGTTGCAGATGAGTTTGCAAATATATGGGAAGAAAAAGATTTGGTCATTTCTCGTATTATTGCAGAGAAACTGATTTCGGAAGGATTTTCTGATAATGGCGGTCAAGTTTACAAAAAACTTGACGACAATCTTAAGACATATTTCGAATATGAAAATTATTCTCCAAATCTTGGTTTCAAGACCGAAAAGAAGTTTGAAAACAAAAAAGCACTTAAGCAGGTTTTGGCGTCCACCGGATGCTCTGAGTTTATAATGCAAAATCTTGAAGATTCCGGTAATTGGTTAAGCTTTTACTTCACTTATGGCACAGATAGAACGATTGAAGATTTTTATCAAGCTATAAAGAATGTGCTTGACCAGCTTGAAAACGGATTCAAGAAAATCTCACAATAATAGGCTGCGTTTTATGCATTTATTTCTTATAGCACTCATCACTCTGATTTTGCTGAATTTTGTTATAGCCATTTTCAGCAAAAAAGCGGGCATTACTGCAAGATTTTCGGAAGATACATTGAATCAGCAAATTCTTTCTATTGATAATGAACTTGGAAATGGAAAAATTTCTGAATCAGAAGCAGAAAAACAAAAACTTGCGATATTGAAGAAAAATCAAAAACTTGAAATAGCTGCAAAAAGGCTAAAAATCGTAAAATTTATGTTTCTCGGATTTATTTTGTGTGCATGTCTGTTGTATGTTCTGTTATTTTTCTTTTTGAAGTGGATATAATGCAGAAAATCAAGAAATATGCTATAATGCTACTGAATGGAGGTGCAAAATGTCGTACGAAATGGTGATGGAAAAAATAAAGACTTTGCCAGAAGCAGCTCTGGAAGAAGTTTCTGTTTATCTTGATAAAATTGGAAACATTTATCAGGCAAAACAAAATGTCGATTTTTCATTTGTAGACAATATTTTTGGCACTCTAAGTGATTCTGAAGCTGATGAATTGCGTTCTTGCTGCGGTTTGAAATTTCGGGAGAACGCATGACATATTTTCTCGATACGAATGTAATCATCGACTTACTGAACGGAAATTCGAATGTTCTTGCTGCCTTTAAAAACGCATATACTTTTGATACGATAAAAATTCCTGATTTGGTCTACTATGAGGTTCTTCGTGGCTTTGAATATTCTGACCCTAAAAATCAAAAGACCGGATTTGAGATTTTTGCAAATCATTGTGGCATTGTGTATATGGATAAATCTGTTTTGGAAGAAGCTGCTAAACAATATGCATATTTGAGAAAAAATGGAATCACGATTGATGACGATGATATACTCATCGGCTCTTTTGCTATTGAAAAAGAATCTGTCCTCGTTACAAATAATACAAAGCATTTTAAGAATCTAAACGGAATCCAACTTGTAAATTGGAAAGAATAAGGTATATAAGAAAAATCGCCTAACACAGTTTTCAAAGCCGACATTTTTGCCATTCGGCAAAAATGCGGTTTAAAACATTGTTATGGCGACAGGCCACTGGCCTGCTTTGTAATAAAGGAAAAAATGGAAATTCGAGAATTAACAAAAAACGATTTGCCCTCTCTATTAGAATTATACATACAATTATCAGAAAATAATAAAAATATAACTTTAGAAAAATCAAAAGAAATTTGGATCAAACAAATTCAAGAAAATCCAAATATAAAATATTTTGGTGCCGTTGAAAATGGAAAAGTCGTTTCAACTTGCTATTGTGTAATAATTCCTAATCTTACAAATTTCTGTCAGCCAATTTGTTTTGTAGAAAATGTTGTAACTGATAAAAACCACAGAAATCAGGGGCTAGGGAAAAAAGTAATCGACAAAGCCATAGAAACAGCAAAAAAACATAACTGCTACAAAGTAATCCTTTTAAGTGGAATTGCAAGAAAAGAAGCGCACCAGTTTTATGAAAATTTAGGATTTAGTAGTGAAACAAAAAAGGCTTTTGACATGAGAATATGAGAAATATAATTTCCTCGAGTCGAGCTCGATGAAATTATGAAATAAAACTTTAGGGCTTGGACGAAGAAGCGATAGTACGCGGCTTTACGCCGCTTGATACTTTCAAGTAAGAAGAGTTATTTCATTTGACAAAATGTTAGCACATATGCTAACATGAATTATGTACAGAAAAGTGACATTCTATACAACTTCCGACGGAAAATGTCCTGTCGCGGAGTTTATAGATTCTCAACCGGCAAAAGTTGCTCAGAAAATAGCGTGGGTTCTTAAGGCTGTTCAGGAAATTGAAAAAGTTCCAAAAACATACTTTAAGAAATTATCAGATACCGATTTCTACGAAGTCAGAATTGAGTTGGGTGGAAATATTTATCGGCTGCTAGGATTCTTTCACAATGGAAATATTGTAATTCTTACAAATGGTTTCCAAAAGAAGACTCAGAAAACACCGAAATCTGAAATTGAAGTTTGTGAAGCAAGAATGAAAGATTTTTTGAAAAGGAGTAAAGAAAATGGCAAATAAAACATTTGATTTAGATGATTATATTTCTCAGCGTAAAGAAAAAGATTCAGAATTTGCAAAAAATTTTGATACAGGTTATGAAGAATTCAAAATCGGCATGATGATAAAAGAAATGCGGCTAGAAAGCGGAATGACACAAGAACAACTTGCCGAAAAACTTGAAACAAAAAAAAGTGTCATTTCAAGAATGGAAAATCATTCCGAAGATGTCCGATTGTCTACTTTGCAAAAAGTAGCTTCTGTATTCGGAAAACAACTTAAGGTTGCAATGTTGTAAAATTACCATAACAAAGCTTCAAAGCGGATGTCGCGGTCAAGCCGCGTCACCGTTTAAGCAATTGTTATGTGGACGCCCGCACTGGGGCGCTAGTTTTTAACGGAGAATATATGCCGAGAAAAATATGGAGTGATTTATCATCAATGCAACTTGGCAAATATGGTGAGTATTATGCGAAAATGGAATTTACATCATATGGCTTCGATGTATATACATCTGAAGTTGATGATCATGGTGTAGATTTCATTGCAAAAAGTAAAAATGGAACGTTTTATGAAGTGCAAGTAAAATCTGTTAGAGATGATAATTATGTTTTCATAAAAAAAAGTAAAATTGTTCTTCAAAGTAATCGTTTAATTTGTTTTATTCGATTCAATGACAATGAATTACCAGATTGTTATGTTTTTCCTGCTACTGTTTTTGAAAAACCAGACGGTTCCCTTTTTACATCTAAAGATTATGAAGGTCTAAAAAGTCAACCAGAATATGGAATTAGTGTAAAGAAAAAAGAAAATCTTGAAAAAATGAAAAAATATCGTTCTGAAATTACACTTTTGGAATTACGTTAATTTTTTTTATTTATGTCGGAGGAATTATGAATAATAGAACAATTGTCATCACAGGAACTTCTACGCTCAATGTAAAAACAGACTATGTAAAAATCAAATTTGATATTGATAAAAAGGATTTATCATATGAAAAAACTTTGTTGTTATTGATTGAACAAATTGATGCAATCACAAAAATTGTATTAAAAAATGGTTTTACAAAAAATGATTTAAAAACAACAGATTTTAATGTAGAAAAAGATACGAAATATGATAATAAATCAAAGGAGTACCATTTTGTTGGATACATGGCTCGAGAAACCTTAAATCTATCATTCCCAATTGACAATAAAAAAATAAATTCCATTCTTCACGATGTGTGTGCTGAAATAAAAGATGTTGATTTTAATATTTCTTTTTACTGCTATAATCCAAATAAATACGAAAATGAACTCATAAAACTAGCAGTAGAAGACGCAAAACAAAAAGCATTATTGATTACGGATACAATAGGTGTAAAACTAAAGCAGATAGAAAGAATAGACTATTCATTTTCAGAAGTCCATATAGACAATTCTTTAGAGTATGATTTAGCTCCAGAAATATGTTGCCAGGAAACAACTATTGGTGTTATTCCCGATATGGAGCCAGAAGATACTAAATTAAATAAAAGCATCACAATTGTTTGGGAGATAGAATAAAATCACATAACAAAGCTTCAAAGCCGACAAACCGGTCAAGCCGGTTTGCGGTTTGATATGTTGTGCCATTTGTCAACATAAAAAACTCCTTTTGAGAAAAAATATAAAAAAAAACGGAAGGAAAGCGATAGATCGGCACATGGCCATTCTGATATACGTGGATTCGCCTGAAAATCAGGTTTACCGACAGGTCAATGGTCCGCCTGGAATTCTTTCTCTCTAACTGCGAGCATAGGAAGTTAAAAAGTTTCCCGCTCATAAACCGCTCGAAGATAATTCCTTAAATGCTCACAAATTCCTTCCGTTATGATACAAGTTAATTTTTCGCCAGAATATCTTTAGCGAAAGTTTCATCCCGCAGGTGATTTGATTTCATTGCGCAATAAACTCCTCGACCGTTTTTTGAATGTCGGAAAGCTCCCCCTCATCAATTTTGTTCAAGGCAGTTTTCCTGTTGTCAACAAAATTCATCATTCCCCAGACAAAACATGCAAGCTCCCTTGCCCCCGCCGTCGTTACTAGATTGTAGGGGAGCCCTTTTTGGGAAAGATAAAGCATTCTTTTTCTGAGCCTGAGCGTGCACTTGTCCGCGTAAGAAACGATGGCGGCGGACGCATTTTTCTGCCGCTCTTTTACCCTGACTGATTTTGCCGTGACAACAGAATGCATTCTAAGGCTTCCCGCACACTCAACAAGAAGACTTCTGACTCTTGAATTCCCAGCTTTCGTAATCGCCGTGTGCCGTACCCTGTTTCCGCTTGAATCCTCGCCGGGACAAAGTCCTGTAAAGCTTACGAAGGACTTCGCCTTTGAAAAACGGGAAAAATCCCCGATTTCCGCGACAATCGAAATGGCGGAGACATAACTGATTCCAGAGATGCACACCAGGGCATCAATTTTTTCCCTCACTTCATCATCCTTGCAGAGTTCCAGAATCTTCGCCTCAATTCTCTGAACTTTGTCCATGAGCGTTATTACTTCGGCGTGATATTCCTCAAATGATTCCTGAAGCCACTTGTCAGCGAAGTTCATCGTCCTGAGCCAAGCCATGTGAGCCTGCGTCCAGTAATGGCCGCTCTGAGGATAAGGCAAGCCCATTCGCAGCAGGAAAGAAAGGAGGTTCTGCTTTGCTTTTTTGAGCATGGTGATTTTTGCCGTCCTGACCCGTGTATATTCCTTTATCGCCTCAAGTTTTTCAGAAGGAAGGCAGACAGGGCTGTAGGTTTTGAAGGCGAGAGTCTTTGCAAGAAGGCGGGCGTCCATCCTGTCTGTCTTGACTTTCTGACCAGGTGCCTTTGCTATTGTCGATGGGGCGATAATGACGCAGGCGAAGTCTTCTTTTTGAAGTTTTCTGCAAAGTCCGTATCCTGTGGGACCTGCCTCGTATCCAATAAGAAAAACTGCATCTTGCCCGACTGATTTTTGAAGGTTCTTCAGGTAGTGAAGCGTGTTTTCAAATTTGGAAGAGCTTTTGTGCTCCGCGAATAATTTGTCTTCACGGCTGTCATAAGCACAGAAAGAATTTGTGTCCTTGTGCACGTCAATTCCGACATAGATTACTTTTGTGTTCTCTGTTACATTGTTCATTGTAGTGCTCCTTTTTGCATGAGGCAGGTCATGCTTGTTGTTTTCTATTCCAAGTTTACGACCGAACCCTCGATTCTGCAAACCTGGTGGCACTACATATTGTCTAAGCAGTTGTTATGTGGACACCCGCACTGGGGCGCGAGGAAAAAAAATGGAACTTTTAAAAGAATTTGAATTTGAAAAAATACAGCTTTTGGTTGATGACAAAAATAATGTCCGGGATTTTAACATTCTTGATTTACGTGATAATGAAGTCTACACTCTTGAAGATTTAATCGGCGCAAAAATTAAAATAAAGACTTATAGTATTATAGAATCTGATCATAAATTCTGGGAAGGGCATTATTTGATTTTGTATTCTGAAAATGGAAATGAGTTTAAAATCGATTTGTTCAGATTCAGACGTGACATTACTGCAAAAAAAGTTGAAACCACTTTGACAAATCTTTTTGATGAATTCGTGGCAAACGCTGATATTCTTTGTATTGGAGAAGAGATGTCTGTTGATGAAGAAAAGCAGACTATCCGAGATACTGTTGAGGAAAAAGAAAGCTGGTGGTATTTTAAGAAAGGAAGTGACGGTAGATTTTATTTTTGCAGCGGTCCCCGGGAAGATGAAAACAGCGCGGATGATTTTGACTCAGCTGTAATCAAATACTTAAATGAAAAAGAAAGCACGGCACAACACAATTTTCGCATGACTGTTGACAAAGGTGGTTGCCCCGATCCTGACCCAAGAAAAAGTCTGAATGAAATATTCAATAAAAAAAGGAAATCAAAAAAGTGACAAGAAAAGAATTTGAAAACCTGTATCATCTGCCGAAAACGGAAGTTGATGCAGGTGAATAAATATAATATCAATATCACATAACAAGGTTTTCAAAGCGGATGTCAAGGTCAAGCCTTGCCACCGTTTAAAACGCTAGTTATGTGGACGCCCGCACTGGGGCGCTTAATAGTAAAATGGAAATCAAAATATGGAAAATAAGAACAGACCAATAACGACATTGTTTATGCTGGTATCAGTTGATGGAAAAATAAGTACAGGCTCGACTGATGAACTTGATGTAGATAAAGATTTTCCTAAAATCAAAGGTTTAAAAGAAGGCCTGCATCAATACTATGAAATCGAACAAACTACTGATTTATGGTCTTTTAATACAGGTCGAGTTCAGGAAAAGATGGGAGCAAACAAAAATACTTTACCTCCAAAAACACCTGTTTCATTTGTTTTGCTAGATAATTCACATTTGGATGAGCGAGGAATAAAGTATTTTTGCGCCAAGTCAAAAGAATTTGTTCTTATGACATCTAACAAAAATCATCCAGCTTATTCAGTTAATGAGGAAAATCTTCATATATTGTATCAGGAAAAATTTTCTTTAAAGAATGGTCTTTACCAGTTAAAAAATGATTTTAGCTGCGAACGTCTTACCGTTCAAAGCGGAGGCACTGTGAATTCTATTTTTCTACGAGAAAAACTGATTGATTTTGTAGACATAGTTTTGGCTCCTGTCCTCATAGGAGGAAAAGATACATCCACACTTATAGACGGTAAATCCATAATGTCTGAAAAAGAGCTTGCATCATTAGGAGTATTGAAGTTATTGGAGTGTAAAACTTTAAGCAATTCATACATTCGTCTTAGATATAGGGTAATCAGCTGAACTTTAGGGCAGGAACAAAGAAGCGGTTATAGAAAAAGAGGTTTATTTCAGAAAGCAAGTCAAGCTTGCTTTCTGAAATAAATGATTTAACTTTAGGGCGAAGCAAGATAGTATTAGAACGCGGCTTTACGCCGCTTAAAACAAGTAATAGAAGCATACACTTCAAATGGTCATATAAAATTTTCATAAAAAAAAGGATTTTAGAAATCCAATTCTGTATAAGAAATAATTTCGTATAACAAGAAGTTCAAAGCCGACACAGGCTCAAGGCCTGTGCGGTTTGATATGTTGTGCCATTTGTCAACATAAAAAACTCCTTTTGAGAAAAAATATAAAAAAAACGGAAGGAAAGCGATAGATCGGCACATGGCCATTCTGATATACGTGGATTCGCCTGAAAATCAGGTTTACCGACAGGTCAATGGTCCGCCTGGAATTCTTTCTCTCTAACTGCGAGCATAGGAAGTTAAAAAGTTTCCCGCTCATAAACCGCTCGAAGATAATTCCTTAAATGCTCACAAATTCCTTCCGTTATGATACAAGTTAATTTTTCGCCAGAATATCTTTAGCGAAAGTTTCATCCCGCAGGTGATTTGATTTCATTGCGCAATAAACTCCTCGACCGTTTTTTGAATGTCGGAAAGCTCCCCCTCATCAATTTTGTTCAAGGCAGTTTTCCTGTTGTCAACAAAATTCATCATTCCCCAGACAAAACATGCAAGCTCCCTTGCCCCCGCCGTCGTTACTAGATTGTAGGGGAGCCCTTTTTGGGAAAGATAAAGCATTCTTTTTCTGAGCCTGAGCGTGCACTTGTCCGCGTAAGAAACGATGGCGGCGGACGCATTTTTCTGCCGCTCTTTTACCCTGACTGATTTTGCCGTGACAACAGAATGCATTCTAAGGCTTCCCGCACACTCAACAAGAAGACTTCTGACTCTTGAATTCCCAGCTTTCGTAATCGCCGTGTGCCGTACTCTATTTCCGCTTGAATCCTCGCCGGGACAAAGTCCTATAAAGCTTACGAAGGACTTCGCCTTTGAAAAACGGGAAAAATCCCCGATTTCCGCGACAATCGAAATAGCGGAGACATAACTGATTCCAGAGATGCACACCAGGGCATCAATTTTTTCCCTCACTTCATCATCCTTGCAGAGTTCCAGAATCTTCGCCTCAATTCTCTGAACTTTGTCCATGAGCGTTATTACTTCGGCGTGATATTCCTCAAATGATTCCTGAAGCCACTTGTCAGCGAAGTTCATCGTCCTGAGCCAAGCCATGTGAGCCTGCGTCCAGTAATGGCCGCTCTGAGGATAAGGCAAGCCCATTCGCAGCAGGAAAGAAAGGAGGTTCTGCTTTGCTTTTTTGAGCATGGTGATTTTTGCCGTCCTGACCCGTGTATATTCCTTTATCGCCTCAAGTTTTTCAGAAGGAAGGCAGACAGGGCTGTAGGTTTTGAAGGCGAGAGTCTTTGCAAGAAGGCGGGCGTCCATCCTGTCTGTCTTGTACTTTCTGACCAGGTGCCTTTGCTATTGTCGATGGGGCGATAATGACGCAGGCGAAGTCTTCTTTTTGAAGTTTTCTGCAAAGTCCGTATCCTGTGGGACCTGCCTCGTATCCAATAAGAAAAACTGCATCTTGCCCGACTGATTTTTGAAGGTTCTTCAGGTAGTGAAGCGTGTTTTCAAATTTGGAAGAGCTTTTGTGCTCCGCGAATAATTTGTCTTCACGGCTGTCATAAGCGCAGAAAGAATTTGTGTCCTTGTGCACGTCAATTCCGACATAGATTACTTTTGTGTTCTCTGTTACATTGTTCATTGTAGTGCTCCTTTTTGCATGAGGCAGGTCATGCTTGTTGTTTTCTATTCCAAGTTTACGACCGAACCCTCGATTCTGCAAACCTGGTGGCACTACATATTGTCTAACTCATTGTTATGTGGACAGCCCACTGGGCTGCTTATTGTTAATAAGAAAATCCTCCAACAAATTTCTCAAAAAAATTAAAATCTTAGGAGGATTTTATGAAAAAAATATTCTTAGCCTTTTTATTTTGTTTAATATCTGTACATGTATTTGCTCAAGTATCTGAAGCAGATAAAATCAATAATGAATATTATGATTTGAAATGGGGATGCAGTGTAAAAGATTTGAAAGCAAAATATCCTGAAGCCTATTCTAATGGAACAAATGATAATGGAGATGAACTATATTATTTAGATGCAAATGGTGCAACACGAATTTTCTTTTTTGGAAATGGGAAACTCTATATCGGTAGAATAGCTTATACTGATTGTCCCGATGAAAAAGTAATGGGGCTTATGGAAAAAATCACAAATACTTATGGAAAATTTGACGATTCAAATAAAGGATCACAAAATGGAAATGAATACATCAATTTTATAAAATATTTTTCTCCCAAAATTAAAATTGATTTTCAATTACTAAGTGTAAAAAACAGTTATGGATATAATATTTCACAAGTTGTTATGATAACTTATACAAACAATGAGCTTTCCGCTCAAATCGCCAGAGAACGCATATTTAAAATGCAGGAGGATTTAGAGCTATAAAACTAACTGTAAAAATCCAGACAAGTCAAGCTTGTCTGGATTTTTATTTGATAGAATGTAATATAAACTATTAATTGGAGTATAAAATGGAAACTCAGAAGAATAAAAATGGGAAAAAAGGAATTGTTTTATTATTAGTTGTAGCCATAATGGCATTTATATATTTTTTTACGGGCTTTTTTGTTGTTCAGCCAATAGGTGCAATTCCAGAAGGGGTAACTATTTGGTATTTTAGAAACGATATCAATTTACCATTTATATCGTCTCCTGATGGAATAATGCTGGAAAAAGAGGGTCATGTAAATTTACTTGGAAGAGCGATCATACTTTCTTCTGTCATGGATTCCTTAGAAGGAAAAAGAATTTGTAATCTACCATATCAAAAGTGGATGTATAAAATATCAACTAAAGGTCAGGAATTTGAAAAATAAGATTTGAATCAAATTCCATCAAAACATAAAGTCTGTTATGCTCATAGGTTTGTAATTTTTTTGCACCGCGTAATAAAAGTTGACGAAAAAGATATATCGGTATATATTAAATAAAAGCGGGGACGCAAAGCAAATGAGCGACCGCCTCCGTTGAGTTTTTACTAAAAACCCGCCTAGAGTTGGAAGCTGAGGGCGGGCTTTTTTATGCTCTTAAGTCCTATTTGATTAGGAAGGTGAGCAGGTCTATAACAATTGCGATGATTGCAATGACAAGCATTGCTTTTTCGTACTTTGTCACAGACAGCCTCCTTCATTCATGAGAAATCGGAGGCAAGCCGCCGCAGTTTACTAAGCATCCCCTATGGAGTGTATAGTACATGAAATGTATAAATTCTACAAGCCATTGGAGAAAAGAATATCGCCTAACAAGAGGTTCGTAGCCGACAGCGGGTCGAGCCCGCTGCGGTACAACCCATTGTTAGGTTGATGGCGCACAGCGCCACTTATCGTTGATAAGGTAAATCTTCCGACAAAGGTTCTTAAAAATACACGGAGGAATTACATGGATTTTACAATCGTAATGTTTTCTTGGATAGTTGCAATTGCAATAGCTATTATTATTCTTTGCTTTATGGCTTCAAAAATGTGTGAAGTTGCAAGCTTAAAAGGATATGATCCTGCAAAAAAACATATTTTTGCAATATGCATCTGGCTTGGAATATTCGGCTATTTTTATGTCTTAGCCTTACCTGATTTAAAGTTGCGTAAATTGCTAGGAGAAAAAGAAGAATCGGAAAATTTCGACAAAGAAAGCAAAAACGATTCTTCTCCGCAAAATAAAGTAACTGTACTTGAAAATGGAGATTGGAAATGTCCTTTCTGTGGAGCACAGAATCCTGCCAATGATAAACGATGTTATTGCGGTTATAAACGAGTCTAAATTTTTTATAAGGCGGGTCAAGCCCGCCATTTTTACGTTGACAAATATTCACTTTAGTTCATATAATAAAATCATGTGGAATGTTGATTCATCAGATGAATATGATGTCTGGTTTCTAAGTTTGGACGAAGAAAGTAAAGAAGCCGTATTACAAAGAGTTCTTTTACTCCGTCAGTACGGCCCCCAACTTCCTCGTCCATATTCAGATACTCTTCATGGTTCAAAAAAATACACGAACCTGAAAGAATTAAGAAATCAGACACAACAACATGTACTGAGAGTTGCCTATTATTTTGATAGAAAAAGACATGCATTTCTGCTTACCGGCGGAGATAAAAAAGGAAAAGATCAGAAGACTTTTTACAAAGATTTAATTGCTGAATCTGAAGTAATCATAGAGAAACATGAAAAGGAGTTGGAAAATGAAAGATGCAATCAAAATGATGGAAAGTAATATGTCTCCCGAAGCTGTAAGAAGAGCTCACATAAAAGCCGAGCAGGATATTATGTCTATCCGCCTTGCACAACTCCGTGAAGAAATGAATATTAAACAATCTGAAATGGAAAACTTCACTCAGTCATCAGTTTCAAAAATAGAAAAAAGAAAGGATATGAAAATATCTACTTTAATAGATTATCTCGACAGTCTTGGAATGGGCTTAGAAATAATTACATACCCGAAACTTGCTGTTTCAAAGAAACAGGAAAAAGTACTGTTAAAAGTGTAGCAAAACCTAACAAAGGTTCGTAGCCGACAGGCAGTCAAGCTGCCTGCGGTACAACCCATTGTTATGCTCACAGCCCACTCCACTGGGCTGGTAGTTTTATAGAGAATTGAAAATGGAAAATGAAAATTTAAAGATAATATCTTTAAAAGAGGCATTAAAACTTAATCTATCAATACCAAATTACCAAAGGCCATATAGATGGAGTACCGAAAGTGCCTCTCTTCTTTTTAACGATATTTATTCTGCCTATAAAAGTAATATCCCAGAATATAGAATTGGTTCAATTGTTCTTCACAACAATAATATTGAATTGGAAATAGTAGATGGACAACAACGAATTACTACTTTAAGTATTTTGACATATTGCTTCTATAAAGTATTAAAATTAGATAAATATAAGGAACTCTCTAGTTTATTAAACAAAAAAGAAACTTTTGATGTTCTTTCAAGTAAATCAATAGTTGAAAACTATGAAATACTAAAACGCCATTGTGAAATAATAGGCTCTGAATTAAAACCTTTTATAAAGTATGCTTTGGAAAATTGTTCTGTCGTAGAAATTGTAACAAATAGCGAACAAGAGTCATTCCAGTTTTTTGATTCTCAAAATTCCAGAGGCAAAGCATTGGCTCCTCAAGATTTATTAAAGTCATATCATCTTAGAGAGATGTCTGATAGTTCTGAATCAGAAAAAATAAAAATTATAAATTCTTGGGAAAATGAAAAACAGAAAGAATTATCACTTTTCTTTGAATATAATTTATATCCTTTGATTCAATGGTACAGGAACAAGCCGGGACTATATTATTCATCAAAAAAGATAAATTCCTTTAAAGGCATAAAACAAAATAACAAATATCATTTTTCGATTTATCATAAAGCTGCAAATTTATATATAGAGCACTTTAATTCGGAAGGAATGTACGAGTTGACAAATGGTGAAAAAATTAATCAATTTCAATTAACACAACCTTTAATTGCAGGTAAACGTTTTTTTCTATATGTACTATATTATTTCAATTTGTATAAACAAGTTATTAAACTAATTGATTCCAAAATTGAATCGGATTTAATATCAACATACGGTTCTGGTAATTCTTATGTAAGAAATCTTTTTATCAACGTTGTTATCTTTTTTATTGATAAATTTAATATCGAAGAATTAACAGAAAGTCGATTAGAATTCTTATTCAAATGGGCCTACTCCCTTAGAGTTGTAATGCATTCTGTATATCCTGAGACAATAAATAAATATGCACTTGGAAGCTGGGATTCTAGAATTAACAGTGGCCTAAATCTTTTCACAAAAATCTCTGAAATGCAAAATCCACAAGAACTTGACAGTATTATTCTAGAAAAAGTAACTGAAGAACAGTTGGGGTCTTATAAATCAACAAAATATAAAAATATTTGGAACAAAATTTTCGGGGAAAACCAATGAACCAAACAATTAAGCAGCCAGAAGAATTTAATCTGAAAAATATTTTTATTGGTAGTGAATATATAATTCCTATTTATCAAAGAAATTATGCTTGGGAAAAAGATGAAATTGAGCAACTTTTAACAGATATCTATGATTCAAAAGAAAGATATTATCTAGGCAGTTTGATCGTAGATGAAATTGCGCCAAATACATTCTCAGTTATCGATGGGCAGCAAAGATTAACAACATTATTTTTACTTTTGACTTTTCTAAGAGATGAGACATTATCTAAAAAAGCTTTGCGTTTTGAAGCAAGAGAAAAATCAAATTTCACTCTTAACGATTTAAGAGAAAAACACAATCTCGAAAAAGATGGATTTTATTCAAATGAAATTATCGATGGATTTGATGTAATACAAAATTACTTTTCAATTCAAGAAGTGAAAAATCAAGAATATAAACATCAGTTCATATCAAAATTTGAAAACATCTTAATAATAAGAACTCAAGTTCCAAAACAGATTGACCTGAACCATTATTTCGAAATAATGAATACTCGTGGTGAGCAACTTGAATTACATGAAATTGCAAAAGGTAAAATTTTAGGTGTTATTGATAGAGATATACCTAATTTTAAGGCAATAGCAGGATTAATTTGGAATAAATGTTCTCAAATGGATAGTTATATTCAAATGAATTTTGATAAAACAAGCAGGAAAAATCTTTTTGGAGACAATTGGGATAATTTTATTTGTAATAAACCAAATGATTTATTATCAAAAATATCACTTGATCAAGAATTAAGTGATAAAAGATATTCATTATTAGATAAACTTGAAACACCTGTTATAGAAACAGAAACAAATATAGAGGAAGATTATGAAAATGAAAGGTTTGAATCGATTATTTCTTTTCCTAACTTTCTTTTAATTGTAAATGAAGCTTTGCAAAAAGATTCAGGAGAAGATGACTCATCTCTTGATGATAAAAAGTTTCTTGAAACATTGAAGGTAAATTGGTCAAATGGTACGAATGCCATAAAATTTATTTATAATTTATTAAAATTTCGATTTTTATTCGATAAATACATTATAAAACGAGAATATGCTAAAGACTATAAAGAGGAAGGTAAATGGTCTTTGCAAATGCTTCAAATGTATTATGACAAAAACAAAAGACAGAAAAAACCTTCATATAAATTAACTTATGCTGTTGATGAAAATGATATCGATAAAAAAACAGAAACATTACGAAGTTTACAATCAGCATTAAGGATAACATACACATCTCCAAAAACCATGCATTGGATTTCAAAAACATTGGCTCAATTAAATAATAATCTGCAAACAGATTTAACTTCACTTTTGGAAGAATATGCTTGTAAAAAAATATTAGAAGCAAATTATAAAGAAGCAAGTGGTTTTGGAATTGATCGCATAGTCTTTACATATTTGGATTATGTTTTAGATAGAGATTCAATTTGCAAACATCCAATTCAAAATTTTCAATTTCAATTTAGAACTTCTATTGAACATTTTTATCCTCAACATCCAATTGAAAAAGAAAAATGGAAGGAACAACCATTAAATAGTTTTGGAAATCTTGCATTGATTACAGTTTCGTCTAATTCGAAATTCTCGAATTTAGATCCTCAATCAAAAGTTGCAAGTTATCCTGATACAATCAAGCAAAGTCCAAAATTACAACTTATGCAAGAAAAAATGAAAGAAAATGATAATATATGGAATGAAGAACTTGTAAATAAACACAAAGAAGAAATGTTAAGTTTGTTAACAAAGGAAATTGATAAGTATAAGAAAGCATAACAAAGGTTCAAAGCCGACAAACCGGTCAAGCCGGTTTGCGGTTTGATATGTTGTGCCATTTGTCAACATAAAAAACTCCTTTTGAGAAAAAATATAAAAAAAAACGGAAGGAAAGCGATAGATCGGCACATGGCCATTCTGATATACGTGGATTCGCCTGAAAATCAGGTTTACTGACAGGTCAATGGTCCGCCTGGAATTCTTTCTCTCTAACTGCGAGCATAGGAAGTTAAAAAGTTTCCCGCTCATAAACCGCTCGAAGATAATTCCTTAAATGCTCACAAATTCCTTCCGTTATGATACAAGTTAATTTTTCGCCAGAATATCTTTAGCGAAAGTTTCATCCCGCAGGTGATTTGATTTCATTGCGCAATAAACTCCTCGACCGTTTTTTGAATGTCGGAAAGCTCCCCCTCATCAATTTTGTTCAAGGCAGTTTTCCTGTTGTCAACAAAATTCATCATTCCCCAGACAAAACATGCAAGCTCCCTTGCCCCCGCCGTCGTTACTAGATTGTAGGGGAGCCCTTTTTGGGAAAGATAAAGCATTCTTTTTCTGAGCCTGAGCGTGCACTTGTCCGCGTAAGAAACGATGGCGGCGGACGCATTTTTCTGCCGCTCTTTTACCCTGACTGATTTTGCCGTGACAACAGAATGCATTCTAAGGCTTCCCGCACACTCAACAAGAAGACTTCTGACTCTTGAATTCCCAGCTTTCGTAATCGCCGTGTGCCGTACTCTATTTCCGCTTGAATCCTCGCCGGGACAAAGTCCTATAAAGCTTACGAAGGACTTCGCCTTTGAAAAACGGGAAAAATCCCCGATTTCCGCGACAATCGAAATAGCGGAGACATAACTGATTCCAGAGATGCACACCAGAGCATCAATTTTTTCCCTCACTTCATCATCCTTGCAGAGTTCCAGAATCTTCGCCTCAATTCTCTGAACTTTGTCCATGAGCGTTATTACTTCGGCGTGATATTCCTCAAATGATTCCTGAAGCCACTTGTCAGCGAAGTTCATCGTCCTGAGCCAAGCCATGTGAGCCTGCGTCCAGTAATGGCCGCTCTGAGGATAAGGCAAGCCCATTCGCAGCAGGAAAGAAAGGAGGTTCTGCTTTGCTTTTTTGAGCATGGTGATTTTTGCCGTCCTGACCCGTGTATATTCCTTTATCGCCTCAAGTTTTTCAGAAGGAAGGCAGACAGGGCTGTAGGTTTTGAAGGCGAGAGTCTTTGCAAGAAGGCGGGCGTCCATCCTGTCTGTCTTGACTTTCTGACCAGGTGCCTTTGCTATTGTCGATGGGGCGATAATGACGCAGGCGAAGTCTTCTTTTTGAAGTTTTCTGCAAAGTCCGTATCCTGTGGGACCTGCCTCGTATCCAATAAGAAAAACTGCATCTTGCCCGACTGATTTTTGAAGGTTCTTCAGGTAGTGAAGCGTGTTTTCAAATTTGGAAGAGCTTTTGTGCTCCGCGAATAATTTGTCTTCACGGCTGTCATAAGCACAGAAAGAATTTGTGTCCTTGTGCACGTCAATTCCGACATAGATTACTTTTGTGTTCTCTGTTACATTGTTCATTGTAGTGCTCCTTTTTGCATGAGGCAGGTCATGCTTGTTGTTTTCTATTCCAAGTTTACGACCGAACCCTCGATTCTGCAAACCTGGTGGCACTACATATTGTCTAAGCAGTTGTTATGTGGACGCCCGCACTGGGGCGCTATTTTTTTATAATAATATCTTTCAGTACAGTATCAATATAAGATTTTAGGTTATCAGCAATCGCTTTCTTTATAACAATTGATTTTTCGCTATCCTCATTAAAAGAACTTTGTACAGGCAGAAATAAAAATGAAATATCCACTCCCAAAGCCTTTGTGATTTTTGCTAGATTCTTGTCGCTTGTCCAGCATCGTGAAAGTTCAATATTCTTTACGGTTTCTTCTGAAAGTTCTGCTTTTTCTGCAAGCTGAAACTGAGTGAGATTTTGTTCCTTTCTTATTCTCTTTACATTTTCACCAAGCCGTTTTTGAATGTCATCTGATGTCATATTATATTTTTAAGGCATAAATCAGATATTCTGAATGATAGTTTACAACATATAATATAGATAAATGTTTCATTTAAACATATAAAAATGTATATTGGAAACAGATTTATAATTTTTAGGTCGTATTTGACACTAAAAATGAAATTTTTGCCTAGTGTACACTAGGCAAAGATTAATTTGGAGGAAAATATAATGAGAGTACTTAATGGATTTGAGGTTGAACAAAATCCGACAAAATCTTGCTATAAAATTTCGGGAAAAGATGTCCCATCTGATTTTGAAATAAGAATTCGATTTGAAAACGGCAAATACAAAGCAGAAGCTAATTATAGTAAAAAGCCAAGTTCAACAGCTACAAGTACATGGCAACCTCGGAGTTTATCATTTGACAGCGAAGAAAAAGCACTTGAAAATATCTTGAATTATTTTGCCTCAAACAATGAACCTTTTGTAAAAGATTAAGGAGGTAAAATGAAAAAGGTTTTATTTTCGCTCTTGAGTTTTTTTGTTGCAGTTTCTTTCATAAGTTGTAAAGAATACACTATCGCTGGTACATATTCAGAAGAATCTCCTTCTCCAGAATATGAAAGCAGGATTAAAATCCGAATAAATTCCGACAACTCAATAGAGTCATTTTTTGATGGTGAATGGCATGATGTCGGAATTGCGAAATTCAATAAGAAAAACAGGAATTTTATAGTTTCTGATGGTAGCAAATATTTTGAGTTCGGATTTTTATCAGATGATGGAAGAGTTTTATTTGTGGGCGTAGGAATTGCTTTCGCAAAGGAAAACGAAAGCATACAGAATATATGGGGTTCTGCATATTCCAGCGACGATATAGACAAAAGAATGCAAGTCCTGAAATTGTGGCGTATGCAGATAAGGCAACGAAACGAATCAGAACAAAAATGAAGCATCTTGAAGAACGTGGAAAAAATTACAACGTTTCTTCCGCAGCTGGAGCAAGAGAACTTGCATGTTTTGTCTGGGGAATGATGAACGGAAAAATAGCTTAGTTCATTATTCATATTTTAAGTTTTGAAATAAAGAAAAGGTGGTGGAAACGAGGCAGATTTGAGTTATCTTCGTTCCTCCTATGGGCTAAACAGTAAGAAATTACTGCGAACTCCCGCTTAATAGACAGAAAGAACTTTTGGCGGATCATTGACCTGTCGGTAATGGTGGAAACAAAGTTTCAACCTAAATCCACGAATATCAGGATGGTCTAGTGCCGAAAATCTTGATTTCTAAAGCCTTTTCTTTTTTATATTTTATTGTTTTGTCATTGACAAATGGCACAACATATCAGGAGAAGAGCAGCTTAAAAGGGCTTTAACGGAAGGATTGTAAAAAAAAACTGTCCGAATAAAATCCGGACAGTCCTTAAAATCGAATAAAATAAATTACTGCTTTCATTGCGGTCATACGGCGCGGACGGAAAATTCTTTTAAAACTTTCATTTATTTGTCCGTGCCTGCCAGTTTTATAATAAAATCACACAACCGCTAGTTTCAGTTTTACTGAAACTAGACACAGTAATTTAATCTATGATTAAATTACTGCTTTTATTACGGTCATACGGCACGGACGGAAAATTCTTTTAAAACTTTCATTTATTTGCCCGTGCCTGCCTGTTTTATAATAAAATCACACAACCGCTAGTTTCAGTTTTACTGAAACTAGACACAGTAATTTAATCTATGATTAAATTACTGCTTTCATTGCGGTCATACGGCACGGACGGAAAATTCTTTTGAAACTTTCATTTATTTGTCCGTGCCTGCCTGTTTTGTAATAAATTACAAAACAGGTTTCATTGCTGTCATATATTCACGCAGTTTGCGGCCTACAACTTCAATCGGGTGGTTGCGGATTTCGGCGTTTACTTCTACGAGCTGTGTGTTGTTTACGCTTGTATCCTTGAGCTCAAGGCCTTTTCCGATAACGTCTGTGTGGAGTTTCGGCATAAGCTCTTTTGCCATCATCGGCGCTGCAACGCGGCTGAAAAGGTAGCATCCGTATTCTGCTGTGTCGGAAATTACGCGGTTCATTTCGTAGAGGCGTTTGCGGTCAATCAGGTTTGCGATGAGCGGAACTTCGTGCAATGATTCGTAGTAAGCGCTTTCCGGTTTGATTCCCGCGTCAACCATTGTCTCGAATGCAAGCTCACATCCGGCTTTTACCATTGCTACAAGCAGAATTCCCTTGTCGAAATATTCCTGTTCTGTGATTTCTTCTTTTGATTCTGGAGTTGACTCAAACGGAAGTTTTCCAGTCTCTTCGCGCCATGTGAGCAAGTCGTGGTCTTTGTTTGCCCAGTCCTGCATCATTGTGCTAGAGAATTTTCCGCTGATGATGTCGTCCATGTGTTTCTGGTAGAGCGGTGTCAAAAGTTTTTTGATTTCCTTTGAAAGCTCGTTAGCGCGGATTTTTGCAGGGTTAGAAAGACGGTCCATCATGTTTGTGATTCCGCCCCATTTGAGAGCCTCAGAAATTACGTTCCAGCCGTGCATCAAAAGTTTTGTGGCATATTCAGGAGCGATTCCCTCGCTTACCATCTTGTCAAAGCAGACGATTGTTCCGGCCTGAAGCATTCCGCACAAAATTGTCTGTTCGCCCATAAGGTCAGATTTAACTTCCGCAACGAATGAGGACTCAAGAACACCTGCCTTGCTTCCGCCCATTCCTACAGCCAAGGCCTTTGCATAAGCCCAGCCTTTCTTTTCAGGGTCGTTTACAGGGTGAACGGCGATAAGGTCAGGAACACCGAATCCTCTCTGGAATTCGTGCCAGACTTCTGTTCCCGGTCCTTTTGGAGCGCACATTACAACTGTGATGTCCGGACGGATCTGCATTCCCTCTTCAATCATGTTGAATCCGTGTGAGTACCACAGAGCCGAGCCTTTCTTCATTCTCTTCATAACTTCTGTGATAACGGCTGTATGCTGCTTGTCCGGAGTAAGGTTTCCGACAAGGTCGGCAGTAGGAATCAATTCGTCGTAAGTTCCAACTTTGAATCCGTTTTCTGTCGCGTTTTTCCAAGACTGGCGTTTTTCGGCGATTGCAGACTCGCGGAGAGCGTAAGAAACATCAAGACCTGAGTCGCGCAAGCACAAACCCTGGTTCAAGCCCTGAGCGCCGCATCCAACGATTACGATTTTTTTGCCTTTGAGAGCGTTTACTCCGTCAGCGAATTCTTCTTTTGCCATTGAGCGGCAGTGACCGAGCTGCAGACGGGCCTCGCGCCACGGAATTGAATTGAAATAATTGTTTCCCATAAAAATCTCCTGTAAAAAGTCTAAATTAAGATAATGACTTGATTTTAACACTGAATATAAAATGCGTAAAGTGCAATATTAGCAAGTTTGTGTTGCGTCTTATGCATTGCTTTGCTTGTGTTATTTTAATGTTTGCGGAAAGTACGTGATTTCAGCTTGTGTTATTTTAACGTTTGAAGAAAGCACGCAATTTTTGGTTGCGTCATTATAACGTTTGTGGAAATTACATACTTTCAGTTTGCGTTATTTTTTCTTGCCTAGAATTTTTTGGGCGGCGACTGTTACGGCAAAAATTATGAGCATTACAGGTAGTGTGTTTCCGAGGATGAAATTCCAGCTTAATGAAATTCTGTAAAGCGCGAATCCTAGAATCCAGATTACGGCTTTTTGCAGGTCAATGCTTTTTGCTGAACTGTCATTCTTCAGGACAAAGAAATCTGCAATTTGAATTGAAATCATCGGGGCAAAGACCGAGCCGATTAAGTACAAAAAGTCCGTGATGTTGTCCATCGGAAGAAAGACTGCTCCTATTGTGCCTAGCGCAGTTACAATCAGCGCGACAGTCTTGCCGCTTGGCTTTGAAGAAATTGTTTCAAAAGAAATTCCAGCCGAGAACGCGTCAAGGAAAGTTGTTGTTACAGTTGAAAGAATCACGATTACAAGAGCCGCCCAGCCAAGTCCTGACTTTAAGAGAATGAGTGAAATGTCTGTTTCCGAAGTGAAGATTGCCGCACCCATTCCAATCAGGTACATCCAGCAGCTGGTTGCTCCGTAGACAAGGCTGCTCAAAAGCGAGGACATGACAGGCTTGTTGCTTTCTTTTGTGTAGTCGCTGATTAACGGTAGCCATGACAACGGCATTGCTGCCGCAAGTTCTACTGCCGCTCCAAAACTCATCGCTTCTTCTTGAGTGGAGCTTACAACTGAATTGTCTCCGTTGAAAAAAATTATTTTGCACAAAACGAGTGTAAGAATAAAAAGGGCAGACAAGGATGCGACGTTCAGCTTGCTTACATTTTTTATTCCAATAAAAATCCAGGCGGCTATTAAAAGTCCGATTACGATTGCCCAGAGCCATGCTCCGTTTTTAAAAATTCCGTTTATAGAAAGCGCGCCGTCGTAAATCATGATTCCAGTCCAGCCTGTAAGCTGAAGTATATTCAGCAACGCGAAAAATTTGCTTCCAAGAATTCCAAAGCTTCCCTTTGTTGTTTCCATTGAGCTTCTTTTTGAAAACGAGCCTATGCTTCCGGCAAGAAACAAAAGCGCGCATCCGATGATGTGTCCCGCCAAAATTGCAAGTATTCCTTTTGAAAATCCCAATGGCGCAAAATATGTTCCTGTTATAATTTCAGCGATTGAAACTCCGGCTCCAAACCAAATCAATGCCATGTTTACTTCTTTTGACTTTATGTTCATTTTTAATATTCTCCATTTATTTTGAATGCGTGATTCATCGGACCGCTTCCTTTGCCAAGGTCTAGCATTGCTCCAAGACAGCCTGAAATGTAGTCCTTTGCTTTTTCAACTGAAATCTCAAGGCTTTTTCCCTTTGCAAGATTTGAAGCTATTGCACTTGAAAGTGTGCAGCCAGTTCCGTGAGTGTTGCTGTTGTTTATTTTTTTGCCCTTGAACCATTTTGCTTTTCCAGCCTGAAAGAGCAAGTCGTTTGCATCGTTCAAGTTGTGTCCGCCTTTTAGTAAAACTGCGACATTGAATTTTTCGCTAATTGATTTTGCGGCTTCTTCCATCTGCTCTTCTGAAGAAATTTTTTTGCCGCAAAGAATTTCAGCTTCCGGAATATTCGGAGTGATTACAGTTGCCAGCGGAAAAAGCTCTTCGCACAATGTTTTTACAGCGTCATCTGAAATCAGCTTGAATCCGCTTGTTGAAACCATGACTGGATCAATCACGATGTTTTTTGCGTTGTAGAATTTCAGGCGGTCTGCAATTACCTTGATGAGCGGAACAGAAGAAACCATTCCGGTTTTTACAGCATCCGGAAAAATGTCCGTGAACACGCAGTCCAGCTGGTCTTTTAGAAATTCTGGCGTGGACTCCAAAATTGATTTTACGCCAGTTGTGTTTTGGGCAGTCAGGGCAGTAACAGCGCTCATTGCGTAAACTCCGTTCGCTGTCATTGTCTTGATGTCTGCTTGAATTCCGGCGCCTCCGCTAGAATCAGATCCAGCGATTGTTAATGCAGTTTTCATTTTTACCTCCATGGCTTGAAAACAATCATTATTTTTTATAGCGGCAAAAGTGGTGCTCCCAGTTGCTGCTTTGTTTTAGAAATTCGAGTTTTATAATTTAATGTCATTGTCGTACTTGATACTGCGATGTTTGCATAGCAAATTCGGTTAACAATCTATAAATGACAGAAAAAGTTTTTCTGCGGAAGACTTGAGTTCCTTTGTTGAACTGCGTATATCTTGCTGTGCGAAAATCGCGCTTATAACTGAAACTCCTGCAATGCCGCTGCCTTTAAGCTGGCTCATGTTTTGCAAAGAAATTCCTCCGATTGCTACAACAGGAATTTTTACAGAGCTGCAAATTTCCTTTAAAGTTGAAAGCGGAACATTGTCCGCATCCGTTTTTGTGGATGTTGAAAAAACTGCTCCAACTCCAAGATAGTCAGCTCCGTTTTTTTCTGCCTGCAAAGCCTGCTCAACTGTCTGGCAAGAAACTCCGATGATTTTATCTGCACCCAAGATTTTTCTTGCTTCCTTTAATTCCATGTCGCTTTGCCCGATGTGAACTCCGCAAACGTCTGTTTCTTTTGCGATTTTCACATTGTCATTTATGATTAAAGGAATTTTTTTTGAGGCGCAAATTTCTTTTATGCTGAATGCTTCGTCTAAAAATTCTTTTTCTGAAAGTTCTTTTTCCCTAAGCTGAATCAAAGTTGCGCCGCCTTCAATCGCCTGAAAAACCGCGTCGCTTAAAGTTTCGCAGCAGAAGTTTTTTCCAAGCCAAGCTCTGTCGGTAACGGCATAAAGCAAAAGGGAAGTTTTTAGTTCAACGGATTTCATATTTTGCGCCTGCTTCAAGTTCTGTTCCTGTCATGTTGAAAAGCGCGTCTATGATTCTGTTTCTGTAAGTTGAATTTCCGTCGCCTTCCTGCATTTTTTGCCAGGCGATTTCACCGGCAAGTCCCATTGCGCAAACTGCCGCCGCGCTAGATTCCAATGTGTTTTTTCCTGCGCAGATAAAAGCTGTCATAATTCCGCTTAGCTGGCATCCAGTTCCCGTTATGCGTCCCATCTGCGGTTTGCCGTTTCTGATGACAAAGCATTTTTTTCCGTCTGAAACTAAATCGATTGCACCTGTGATTGCGACAACGCAGTTTTGTTTTTCCGCGAAATTTTTTGCAAATGCAACTGCGGATTCAAGGTTGCTTTCTGAAACTGCGTCTTCAATGTTTGCGTCCACACCTTTTGTTTTTCCGCTTCCGGTTGCGAGAGTTTTTATTTCTGAAATATTTCCGCGGATTACATCAAATTTGATTTTGCTTATAAGTGCAAGCGCGGTCTTTGTTCTAAGAGTGCTTGCTCCGGCACCGACTGGATCTAACAAAATCTTGTGATTCAGGCTCTGTGCTTTTTTTCCGGCTGCAAGCATGGCTCTTATTGTGTTGCGGTTGAGCGTTCCAATGTTTATGTTCAAGCCATTGCAAATTGAAGTGATTTCTGCGGCTTCTTTTTTTTCATCTGCCATAATCGGACTTGCGCCCACTGCGAGAATTGCGTTTGCAACATCGTTGACTGTTACATAATTTGTGATGTTGTGGATGAGCGGAGAATTTTCTTTTACTGAATCAAGACATTCTTTAAACATATCGGCCTCTTTAAAAATTATGATTTGAATAATTCCGCGGTGAATTTAAAGAGGTTTGTTTTTACAAGTCCCTACGTTGGCATTATCCAAATCAGGTTGCGGGTCAAGGAACACATCCTACTCTCAGCAAGCTTTGCGCAAGCTCCCCGTGCATTAGCTATTATAAAAAAATTGCAGATAATTTCAATATGTTTTGCTGTCATTATCGGACTTGACCCTATAATCGTCAGGCACGGTAATGACAGTTTATTAAAAAAATTGAATTTCTTTTGTAAAAAGTTGACATTCGCAAATGAACTGAATCATAATATAAAATATGCGTTAATTTACTGGAGGTATTTTATGAAGAAATTTATTTTTCCTGCTTTATTTGCGTTTTTATTTGTGTTCGCTTCGTGCATGAATATGTCCGGCTCTTCTGGTGAAGGCGGCTCGGTGCGTGTTGTTTTGCCGGGAAGTGCGCGCTATTCTTTTAGTCAGGACAAGGCAGATAAATTTGTTGTAACTATAAGTTTGGGCTCTAAACTTGTTGACACAAAAACTGGGTTTTCGGGGGGGGGGTAATAGAATTTGACGAACTTAATCCCGGAGACTATACAATAGAAGCTAAAGCCTTTGATTCGAATGAAGGCGATCTTGTTGTTGGCTGGGGAACCTCTAGCGTAACAGTAAATGCTGGAGAGAGCACGGACTGCGCATTGGCTTTGGCTCTTACAAAATGTATTTCTACATTTGATTCCGTTCCTTCTAGTTCTAAATATAAATATCTTGCAGTTGCTTCTTCTGCTGACATGGTAAAACTTGGTGAATGGATAAAGTCCGGAAGCGACTTGGAAGGAATTACGATTACGCTTGCGGATGACGTTGATTTGGCAGATTATGCGGACGACTGGCAACCGATTGGATTTATAAAATCAACTGAAGACAGTGATGCGGACAGTAATAATATGCCATTTAGGGGAACATTCAACGGAAACGGAAAAACAATTTCGTACGAAATAAAAAAACGAGAAGATGGACTTGACAGCCAAGTGTTTGGTTTGTTTTTTGATAATTACGGAACAATTGAAAATCTTGTTGTTAATCAGACTTATTCAGGAGATCTTAGCAACCGTATGCTGAGCCGTGGAGGAATGATTTGTGCATATAACTATGGAAATATAAAAAACTGTATTGTAATGTCAGATATTGCCATAGGTACAAGAAGTGACACTGCCGGAATATGTAAAGTTAATACTGAAAGCGGAAAAGTAGTAAACTGTTTTGTAACCGGCAATATAGAAAATCAATTGGATGCTTACTGGCGTGGTTCATATCAGAAAACGGGTGGAATCTGTGCAATAAACTATGGAACTGTAGAAAATGTTGTAAGTGCTGTGAATATAAAAACAAAAAGTCTTATAGATAATAAGGAACGATTAAATAATATTGCTGCTGCAATCGCTGCAAGAACAGATGGCTATTTAACTAATTGCTACTGGCTTAAAGACAGCATAAATCAAGATGGAAATTTAAAAAATCATATTGCCTATACAAATTATGGTGATTATACTGAAGAAAACTGTATTCCAGACCCGTCAAAAATCACAGGCTGCGGCTGGTTTGACACAAACAGTCCGTCCGCTTCTGTTACTGCCGGAACTACGTCAGAATGTAAGAGCGCGCAGACACTTGCATACAGCGGCACTCTGATTCAAATGCTGAACGCTTATGTTTCCGCAAGTTCTGATTCCGGACTCAAGAGATGGACGGCAGGCGCAGATGGTTCTCTTTCATTGGATTTTTAGCCTTTGAAATTGCCGTGTCAAGCACTGTAATGACAGGAAGCACGTGATACTCCAAGCAAGCCAGAGTATGACAGGTAAAATAAACTTGTCATATTCTGGCAAAAAAATGTCATCTTCGGGCTTGCCCCGGAGAACTTTGGCTGTTGATTCCTCTTTCTTTTCTATATAGACTGTCTGCATGATAAAAGAAGTTTCCATTGTGATTCAGCCTGAAAAAGAAAAGGATGAAAATTTCATACAAAAAGAAATCTGCCTTGCATTAAAAAAACAAGGAATCAGCTTTGAAGAAAAAGACATTTCAACTGTATTTGTAAAAAAATCGATTGACGCGCGCCATAGAAATATAAAGCTTTTCTTGCGCTATAAAGTTTACATCGGGGAAAATCCTTCTGATGAATTTGCTTTGCCTGAATGGAAAACTGCGGATGGAAAAAGAACTGTTGCTATAATCGGTTCTGGACCTGCAGGACTCTTTGGAGCGCTGAAACTTTTGGAGCATGGAGTTAGGCCTGTCGTAATTGAGCGTGGCAGCGAAACTTCAAAGCGTAAACGCGACATTGCCATGATAAGCACAACTGGAATTGTCGATGAAAATTCAAATTACTGTTTTGGTGAAGGAGGAGCTGGAACTTTCAGCGATGGAAAACTTTACACACGCAGCAACAAGCGCGGAAACATAAATGGCATTTTAAAAATCTTTGAGCATTTCGGGGCGGACAAAAAAATTCTTACGGACGCTCATCCTCATATCGGCACAGACAAACTTCCGGCAATTGTAAACAACATTCGGAATTTTATTTTGCAACAGGGCGGCGAATTTCTTTTTGATACTGAATGTGTTGATTTCATTTTAGAAAAATCCGGCAGTGAAAAAATTGTAAAAGGCGTTGTTGTAAAAAATCATGGCGAAATAAAAAGTATTTTTGCGGATGCTGTTCTTCTGGCAACAGGGCATTCAGCTGACAGTATTTATACTTTGCTTGCAAAAAATTCCCCGGAATCTCTTGAAGCAAAAACTTTTGCAATGGGTGTTCGTGTTGAGCATCCAAGAACTTTGATTGACTTAATTCAGTTTCATGGAGAAAAAAAACAGGAACTAGGAGCTGCAGAATACAGACTTACTTCGCAAATTGACGGGCGTGGTGTTTACAGTTTTTGTATGTGCCCGGGAGGTTTTGTTGTTCCAAGCAGCACCGGTCCATCTGAAATTGTCGTGAATGGAATGTCTGCCGCAGGACGCAATAGCAAGTGGAGCAATTCAGCGATTGTTGTAGAAACTCGCCCGGAAGATATTCCTAATGAATTTGTTGAAAAAGCAAAGTCAATTGGAACTGAAAAAATTGCGGGGCTTCTTTTTAGAAAATTTATTGAGCAGAAAACTTTTGAAAATGGAATAGGACAAAAAGCTCCGGCTCAACGTCTTGTGGATTTTCTGAATCGCAAGTCAAGTGAAAGCCTTCCGCCTGCAAGCTATGCTCCCGGAGTTGTCGCAAGCCGTTTGGATGAATGGCTTCCCGCTCAAATTTCAAATCGCCTTGAAAAAGCTTTTGTGGAATTCAACAAGTCAATGAAAGGCTTTGTCTGTGATGACGCGCTTTTGATTGCTTCGGAAACACGCACAAGCACTCCTGTAAGAATTCTTCGTGGCAAGGAAAGTTTTGAATGCCTTGGTTTGAGGAATCTTTTTCCGGCTGGAGAAGGAAGCGGATATTCCGGCGGCATTGTAAGTTCTGCAATGGACGGTGAAAATGCCTGTGAAAGGATTGCACTGCAATGGAGCAAATAGTTTTAGCGGGTGCTTCTTTTGTTTTTGGCTTGGACGAAATAAGAGAGGCATTTTTGAGTATTGGAATTGAATCTTCTTTTGCGGAAGTTCCCTATATGCTCAAGTATCAAAAAATTTCAGAAAAAGAAAAAATAGAATTTACTGAAAAAATTTCAGAAAATAAAATTGTTGTTCCGCTGTCTGAATATTGGATTTCTGAATGTATAAAAAGTAATAATTGCAGGATTTCAAAAAACGCATTGCTGGCTTCGCGCTCGAAAAAAAAACTTTATAGTTTGCTGAGCATTTTTAAAGTTCCAAAAAATTTTGATTCGATTCAGCAGGCAAAAGATTTTGTCAATCAAACTGGAAAAAGTATAATTGTAAAACCCGACGGACTTTTTTCTGGCTATGGAATAAAAATTTCAAACAAAGAAAATATTGATGAAGTTGAAAAATTTATTTTTAATGCCCGCAATGTGAATAACCGCGCGCTAAAACTTTTTGAAATTAAAAACAACAATGCGCTTGTTACAGAATATATTTTTGGAAAAGAATACAGCGCGGATATTTTTTATTTTAAAGGAAAAATTTCTTTGGTCCGGCTTTGCAAAAAAGAAATTGTCTTTATTCATGGAACTCCGTGCACTGCGGTTTATCAGCTTTTGAATCCTACCGCGGAAATAAAGTCAGTTCTTGAAAAATGGTGCAATGCTTTATTTGAAAAAGAAAATATTTCATTCGGGCAGTTTGATTTTATTGAAGACCGTGATGGCGATTTTGTTCCGATTGATTTTGCGCCTAGAATTGGCGGCGGAATTGAAGAGCTTTTAAAGTGCTGCAAAAAAAATGTCTATGCGGATGCTGTGCTGAATATTTTTAATAAAAATGAAAACAACATTTTGCCTTTGGATGAAAAATATCTTTCGCAGTTTAATTATCTTCCTACAAAAAGCGGAAAAATTTTCAATGACAACTATAAGCTTCTTTCTGGAAAAAAAATCATTTACAAGCACAATGGAGACTTTGTTCCTGAATGTCCTTCAAGCTCTGCAAGCAGAATCGCAGTTGTAATTGCACGTCATAAATCGCCTGTTGAAAAAGAAATTTTATATTCGCTTTTAATTGGCAGTGAGCATATTGAGTTTTGGAAAAAATGATTTAAAAATCAATTTGTTAAAAATTTTTCTTTCCAATGCCAAATAGGTTTTGCAAGCGCGTTGCTGAAAGGTTGCGTTCTGTTAAAGTCAGGAAGCCAGCTTGTGTCGTCGCTCAAATCTTGATAAAACAAATATTCAAAGTCGTAGGCTTCAATAATGTCGCGCAAAGTTTCATCTTCGTCTTTGTTAATCAAGCGGTTTTCAAAAGCGTTAAGAGAATTTTCTCTCCAGTTTTTTTCAGCTTCAGTTTTTGACTTAAAAGGAACAGGCGTGTACTGCGACATGAGTGAAATGCAGCTTTTTCCGTCCGCATTTTTTTTCAGCCATTCAAGCGCAAGAATTGTGTCATCAATTTTTCCAGGTAAAGCAAGATGTCTTATTATAACACCGCGTTTTATTTTTTCTTTCTTTTCACCGTTTTTTGAAACTTCTTCTATTTTAAGCGGAAATTTTTTTATCATCCAGCTGATGCTTTTTTTTGCAACAAGCGGATAATCTTCTGCCATAAAAAGTTTTTTGCTTGCCTTGCTGCTGATTGTTTTAAAATCCGGAAGCCATATATCGACAACATTTTTTAAAAGCTCAAGACTTTCAACTGATTCATAAGCGCTGGAATTCCAGGCAACCGGAATTTCAAGCCCTGAATTTTTTGCTGCTTTTATGAACTGCGCGATTTTTGGAATGTGATGGCTTCCAGTAACTAAATTTATATTTTCAGCTCCAAGCTCTTGAAGCGTGATGCAGATTTTTACAAATTCCTTTTCATCTACATTTGCGCCCATTCCTTGCTGGCTTATCTGATAATTTTGGCAGAACGAGCATTTTAAAGTGCAGCCCGTAAAAAAAATTGTTCCGCTTCCGCCGAAAACTGTAATGAGCGGTTCTTCGCCAAAATGCAATCCTGCAGAAGCGATTTTCAAATTTTCTGTTTCTCCACAGAATCCAGTTTTTCCGCTATTTCTGTCTGACTGGCATTTTCTTGGACACTGAATGCAGTTCTGGTAAAAATTTTTTTCCATATTATTACATTGCCTGTTTGTCTAAAAAAATCATCATCATGCTGTTTAAAGTTTCAATTGGAATTTCTTCTGCCTCGCAATTTGTAATTTGGCAAAGTTCTTTCCAGTCATCTTTGCTCAATGCTTCTGTTGAAAAAATATCATTTTCTATGAGAGCCTGCATTGCTCCAAGAATTTTTATGTGCTCTTCTGTCGGCTCATTCTCTGGCTGGTTTGAATTCAAAATATATTTGTTCATCCAGTAATCAGAAAAAGCGTCCGCAAGCGACTTTAAATTTCTATTTGAGTTTGAAAATAAATTCTGAATTTGAACGCAGACTTTTTTTCCATCGTAAACTGGATTTTCTGAACGATAATGCTTTTTGATTTTTTGAATATCTGAAAAAAATTTTTGAATGTTATCCATGAAGTAAATATACATTTAATTTTCGAAAAATAAAATAGCAGTTTTTAATTGTGTCTATTTTGTGCTATAATATTTTTATGGAAAATAATAGATTTAATTTTTGTCCTGAATGCGGCTCAAAAAAAATCCAGACTCTTTTGAACGGAAGGCAATGGTTCTGCCCTGACTGCGGGCTTGAGCTTTTTAACAATGTTGCTTCTGCGGTTGGCGTGATTCTTGAAAATGAAAAACATGAAATTCTTTTTGAACGCCGGGCAAAGGAACCTAGAAAAAATTTTCTTGCATTTCCAGGAGGATTTTGCGAACCTGATGAAGAGCCTGAAAAAAGCGTGATGCGTGAATGTTCTGAGGAAATTGGAGTTGTGCCGGAAAAAATAAAATTTGTCGGAGCATTTCCAAATACTTATGTTTACAAAAAAATAATTTATAAAACCTGCGATATGTTTTATTCAGCGTCCCTGCCTTCTGGTTTTGAATTCAAAACTCAAAAAAGTGAGGTCATTTCACTTGAATGGGTGAAGGTTGAATCTTTGGCGGATATAGAAAAAATTCCATTGGCATTTGAATCTGCAAAAAAAGCTCTTTTAAAATATCTGGAGATAAAAAATGCGCGCTAGTTTTTTTATTTGTATTGCAGGAATTGCAGCTTATCTTTGCGTTTTGTTTTTTTACTGCATGAAAATTTCAGCAAAAAAAAATGCCATGAAAAAAGAAGACAAGAAAATTCAAAAAGCCAGCGCATCGTTTGTAAGCAGTTTGCTTCTTTGCGCTCTTGTTGAGGTTCTTCCGATTTTGATTCCGCTAAAAACTTACGTGATTGTAATTGTGTGCCTGTGCGGAATTTTTGGTTCTTATCTTGTTTTAAAAGAACGTTTTGAAAAATTGTAAATTCCACTAGACAAGAATCTTTTTTCTTGCTATAGTATTTCCACGTTATGGCGTCATACCCAAGTGGTAAGGGACTGGTCTGCAAAACCACTATGCATCGGTTCGATTCCGATTGACGCCTTTCGCAATTGAAGATGTCTTTTTTTAAGGCATCTTTTTTTTGCGCTTACGGATTTTACAAGCTAAGCTGGAATCCGATTTTATATATTGCTGCCTTCGGGTGGCATTTTTTTTATAAAATTGCATTTTTTGTCTGTTTAAGTTAAAATATTTTTTCAATGAAATTAAAAGTTGTAGCATTTTTTTTCTGTTCAGTAATTTTTACAGTTGCCTTTGCTGATTCTGCAAAAATAGATTTTTGGAGCGACATTCCGCCTGAGCCTCTTTCTAAAAAGCTTGTTGAATCCATGGGCGATGAAGAGCTTCTTGCGCAGATTCTTATGTTCGGATGGGCAGGGGCAGAGCCTAGCGACTTGCTGAATTCCTGGGTGATTCAGCGCGGGCTTGGAAGTGTAAAAGTTTTTGGCTGGAATACTGACAATATTCAGAAAGTGGCAAAGTCAGTGCGGATTCTTCAGCAGGAAGCTGCAAGCAGGTCTTTAAAAATTCCGCTGTTTGTTGCTACAGACCAAGAAGGAGGCTGGATTCGCCATGTAAAAGGTGAAACTTCTGATACCCCGGGGAATCTTGCGATTGGAGCTTCCGGTTATCCTTTGGATGCTTATTATTCCGGCTTTTATATAAACCGCGAAATCCGCGCGCTTGGAATTAACATGAATTTTGCTCCGACTGTGGATTTATATACAAATTTGAATTCAAGCGTAATCGGTCCGCGCTCTTTTGGCTCTGATCCTGTTGATTCTGGAATTTTGGGTGAAGCTTTTGCGGCAGGCTCTATGGACGCTGGTGTTATTCCGACTGCAAAACATTTTCCGGGACATGGAGATACAAGCCTTGACAGCCACGGAAGGCTTCCGCAGATTGAAATTGATGCGCGGACTTTGGTGAACCGTGAGCTTGTTCCGTTTGAATATTTGATAAAGGCGAAAATTCCTGCAATAATGAGCGGGCATCTTTCATTTCCGCAGATTGAAAGCGATGGAACTCCTGCAAGCCTTTCAAAAAAATTTCTAACTGATATTTTGCGCCGCCAGATGAATTACGATGGCCTTATAATTACTGATGACATGATGATGAACGGAGCTACTTTGTTTGCCGGCTCCTTTCATCGTGCCGTGATGATGGCGATCGAGGCTGGAAACGACATTATAATTTCTTCCACGACTGCCGGACTTTATGACAATATGTGGACGCGCAATCTTGAGCGGATGAGAACAAATTCAGAATTTAAAGAACGTGTAAAAGATGCCGCCCGTCGCGTTATTTTTACCAAGCTGAATTATTTTAAAAGTGAAAACCATGCGCCGCTTTATCCTGATGAGAATTCAATTTTTGAGCACATTCCTGATAAGGACGGTCAGAAATTTTTCCTTGAGCAAGCTTGCCGTTCCGTGAGCGTTTACAAGCAAGGCACTGCTTTTCCATTGAAGCCTGCTGAAGGTGAGCGGGTTTTAATAGCAGGACCTTTTCTTGCGCTTTATAGTGAAGGCCGAAAGCGTTATCCAAATGTTTCAACTTTTCACTTTAGTTATGAACTGAAAAACGACAACAGCAATTTTGATAATTGGAATGCAGCCTCTTTGGTTTCCGTGGCTGATAGCTATGACACAATTATTATTTGTGTTTATGACAAGCACACGGCGAATATTGCTAAACGTTTGCGGTACATGGACAAGCGTGTTGTCATTCTTTCGATTATGTCGCCGGTTTTTGTTCTAGATGATTTTGACTGGGCGGACACGATTCTCTGCGGATACAGCTACTCAGGTTATTCGTTTGCGGCTTTGTTTGGAGCTTTGAGCGGAGAATTTATTCCGCAGGGAATTGTTCCGTTGAAGCACTAAAAAAATCCGTCTAACGATAAAAAATCTTCAGGCGGATTTTGAAAATGCTATTCTATCAACTTTAGAATTTCTTCTTTTGGCTGATATCCGACGCTTGTTCTTACCACTTTGCCGTTTTTGAAAAGCACAAGCATCGGAATGCTTGCAATTCCAAATTGTGTTGCGAGGGCTGGCTCTTCATCAACATTTACTTTTCCAACTTTTAAGGTTTCTGATTTTTCCGCCGCAATTTCTTCAATTATAGGCGACAGCATTCTGCAAGGACCGCACCAAGTTGCCCAAAAGTCCACGAGCACCGGCTTGGTTGAATTTAAAACTTCTTCTTTGAAATTTGATTCATTGATTTTTACTTCCATAATTTCCTCCAAAATTATTTTGATTTATAATAAAGCATGCAATGACAAAATCCTTCAAAGTCAGGATCTTTTATCTGGTCTCTGAATTCTTTGCACATACATTTTGTGTCTGGAGTTTTTTCAACTCTGCACGGACAGTAGCCGTTTTTTTGCTTTAAGCCTTCTTTTACAGTTCGCGCAATTTCAGAATTTGGATTTTCAGTTATTTTCATATTTCCTCCAAATAAATTGAATGAATCATGTTTTTAATTCTGGTGCATTTTTCTGTCATAATAAAAGATACAAAATGTTTTCGCGTAAGACAAGTTGATTAGGAATGTCGCTTGCAAAATATGTTTCTTCCATTTAAGTTTGAAATTTGGTATACTTTGCGCATTTAGAAAATTGAAGATCCGGGCTTTTGAGTTTTTGTTTTTCGCTGAAAAATTTTGCTTTAAAAACTTCCCGCTTTTTTAAATAGAGGAACTATGGCTTTTTATGATTCATTCGATGTAGCAGTTTGCGGCGGAGGTCATGCCGGCATAGAGGCTTCCCTTGCTTGCGCCAGAATGGGATTAAAGACAATTTTAATTACGCAGTCGATTGACTCAATTGGAAGAATGAGCTGCAATCCTTCAATCGGCGGAATTGCAAAAGGAAATATTGTCCGGGAAATTGATGCGCTTGGCGGAGAAATGGGAAGGCTGATTGACCGCTCGATGATTCAGTTTAGAATGCTGAACAAAAGCCGCGGTCCTGCAGTTCAAGCTCCTCGTTCCCAAGCCGACAAAATTGTTTATTCATCTCTTGCGCGCCATGTTGTGGAAACTACGGAAAATCTTTCAACATTGATGGACACTGTTGTTGATGTTTTGACTGTAGCCTCGGATGTGCCGTTGCCAAAAGACAGTTCTGGTTCTTTGGAGTCAGGTTCGATTCCAGGAGAAAAACGTTCAGGCTCTTCATACACTTTTGCAACACAAGCTTGCCGCAGCGGAATGAGACAAAAAATTATCGGCGTTGTTACGGAGCGTGGAAGAATTATTCCTTGCCGCGCCGCAGTTCTTACAACGGGAACTTTTTTGGGCGGAAGAATTTTTATCGGAGAATACGATGCTCCCTGTGGACGTTTGGGAGAGTCTGGTGTATTTGGTTTAACAGAAAGTTTGAGCCGTCTTGGATTTACAACAGGCAGATTGAAGACAGGAACTCCTCCGCGGATTTTAAAGCACACAGTTGATTTTTCAAGATTTGAACTTCAGGAAGGCGACAAGGAAATCCTTCCGTTTAGTTTTGATGACGAAAAAATTGAACGCCCTATGGTGCCGTGCCATTTGGTCTATACAAATGAAGAAACTCATAAAATAATCAGAGAAAATATAAACCGCTCGCCTTTGTATTCTGGAAAAATCAGCGGGGTTGGTCCTCGCTATTGTCCGAGCATAGAAGACAAAGTTATGCGTTTTGCTGAACGGAACAGGCATCAGCTTTTTGTTGAGCCAGAAGGACTTGAAACTGATGAGATTTATCTGAATGGATTAAGCTCCAGTTTGCCAGAAGAAGTCCAGGATGCTTTTTTGAGAACTATGCCAGGATTTGAAAATTGTGTTGTAAGCCGTCCGGGGTATGCTGTTGAATATGACTATGTTGAGCCGACACAGCTTTTTCCTTCTCTTGAGACAAAACGTGTTGCTGGTCTTTTTAATGCCGGGCAAATCAATGGAACTTCAGGCTATGAAGAAGCGGCAGGACAGGGACTTGTTGCCGGAATAAATGCCGCGCTTTATGCAAGGGAACATAAAAAATTATGCGGACCGATTTGCGCTTCAGACTCATCATTCGGTTCTTCTCCTGCAAGTTCAGAGCCGGGAAAATTTATGCCCAAACCAGTTTTCAATTCTGATGAGCTTAAAAATTTTTCTGAAATTTCCGCGCGGGAAACAGAAGCCTTGTCCAAAAAATTAAAGGAAACGCAAAAGGAATTTGGCTTTGATTCGTTTGAAAAAATTCCGTCTTACGAGCCGCTTGTTCTTGGACGCGATGAAGCTTACATTGGAGTTCTTATTGATGACCTTGTTACACTTGGAACAAAAGAGCCGTACAGAATGTTTACTGCCCGCGCTGAGTACAGGCTTAAACTTAGGCATGACACTGCTGACAGACGATTGAGGAAAAAAGGCTTTGTTGTAGGACTTATTTCAAAAGCGCAGTTTGAGCAGATGAATTTGAAATATCAGAAAGTTGACGAAGCGCTTGAATTTTTGAGCAAGCATCCGGATGCTGAAAATCCAGGAAACTTTAACAGCCTTGAATGGACTTTGGCGCAAGAAGATTTTAAATACCGCTATTATATTGAAAAGCAGGATTCAAGAGTTGCAAAAATGCATCGTATGGAAAACGCAAGAATCCCGGCTGATTTTGATTATTCAAAAATTGTCGCATTGTCTTCTGAAAGCCGCGCAAAGCTTGAAAAAATCCGGCCGCTGACTTTAGGACAGGCTTCAAGAATAAGCGGAATCAGGAACAGCGACATAATGCTTTTGATGGTTTATCTTCGTTAATGGAAAAAATCGACTGGAACAAAATTGCTTTTTTTTCTGCTCTCTGCTTTTTTCTTTCCGCTTTGGAATATGCAGTTCCAAAGCCGTTGCCTTTCTTTAAAATTGGATTTGCAAATCTTCCAATTTTGATAAGCCTTTCAGTACTGAAAAAAAAAGAAACAATGCTTCTTGTTTTTCTAAAAATTTTCTTGCAGGCAGTTATAAGCGGAACTTTGTTTTCTTATGTCTTTGTTTTCTCTTTTGCAGGTTCTGTTGCTTCCGGACTTTTCATGATGCTTGCATATTTTATTTTTAGAAGCAAAATTTCTTTCATTGGAATTTCCGTTTGTGGCGGACTTGCAAATAATGTTGCTCAGATTTTTTTAGCTGGCATTTTTATGTTTGGCTCGAATGTGAAATTTATTGCGCCTCCAATGCTTTGTGCTTCGTTTTTCACTTCGTTGTCTTTGGGAAGTTTTGCAGAAAATTTTTGCAGGAAATCAGTTTGGTTTAATGAACTTGTTCTTAAAAGTCCGGTGAAAATTGACTCAACATTTTCAGAAATTGAAAAGGTGAATTTTTTTTATGTTTTTCTTTCTGCAATTGGTTTTTCTGTTTTGACTTTTAGAAATTCAGTTTTTGAAATTTATTTTGTTGTTGTGCTTTTTGTCTTTTTAGGTTTTATAAAAAAAAGAACTTTGAAAATTTTTCCGTCTGTTCTTTTGATTTTTTTTATTGTATTTTTTTCTTTGTTTTCTCCGCATGGAAAAATTCTATTTTCTTTTGGGAAATTAAATATAACTTTGGGAGCTTTGAATTTGGGACTTGCAAAAGCAGGTCGGCTTTGTGGCTTTGTTTTTATATCGCAGTTTGTAATTTCAAAAAATATTTTTTTTCATGGCAGAGCCGGAAAGTTTTTTTCTAATGTCATGTCTTATTTTTCAAAATTGACAGAAACAAAAATCCGGCTGAAAAAAGAAAATTTTATTTCTCAAATTGACAGCCGGCTTTGCAAAGTTTGGCAAAATGAAATTTAAATTCTAAAAATTTCTGAGTGCGTTAAAACTTCATTGCCAGTTTCTGTTATTAGAATGTCATTTTCAAGACGAGTTCCGCCAAGCGTTTTGTCGTAAAGACCAGGTTCAAGTGTTATGATATTTCCAGCCTTAAAAACATCATTTTCATTTGCTCTCATGCTTACAAACGGCTCTTCGTGAATTTCAAGGCCTGTTCCGTGTCCAAGTCCGTGAGGCATAACTCTGTTTATTTTTGCGAAAATTTCATCAGCCTTTTTTACTGCGCGTGAAATTTTTTCGTTCGGTATATAAAGTTTTTTACATTCATCCGCGGCTTCTTGCACGGCTTTTAAAAGCTTTTCTTGTTCCTTTGAAAGCGGACTTTTTGCAATTGTGATTGTGCAGTCGCTTGCGTAGCCCTCATAGCAAACTCCATAGTCCAAAATTGACAATCCCTGAGTTCCCCAGTTTCCTTGCGTGTATCCCGGAAAAGCGTGGATTGCAAAGCTTCGCTCTGGTCCTGCGGCGAGCGTGTCAAAACTTGTGCGTTCTGCGCCTTTTATTCTTAGTTCTCGTTCTGCAAAAAGCGCAACATCGGTTTCAGTTTTTATTTTTCCTTGGCGCAAATTTTCCACGATGATTTTTGTCATTTCATCTGTAATTGCGGCGGCTTTTTTTGTGCAGGAAATTTCATAGTTGTCTTTTATGGCGCGAAGTGATTTTACAAAGTCATGCGCAGAATTTTCTTCAGCGCAGATTTTAAAGTTTTCAAGTTTTTCTGAATATTTTTTAAACTGAATGTATGGTGTTTCTGGAGAAATGCAGACTTTTGATTTTTTTTCAGAAATGGATGAAGTTAAAATTTCTTTTGAGGCATTTATATAGCTTCTTTTAAATTTTTCAGAAGGGATTATTTCATCTGCAAATGCTTTGTCTTTTGCTAAATTTTCATCCCACGGAATTAAAAAAGATTTTCCGCTGTCCAAAATAATTAAAGATGCGTCGCTTGGATGTCCGCAAAGATAACGCACGGCAACATCTCTTCGTTGTTCAGAATCTTCAAAAATTGCCGCCTTGATATTGTTTTGCTTTAAATACTCGCTGACTTTTTTCCGCCTGTCTTCATAAATTTGTTTTAAATTAAAATTCATTTTTCCTTCCCTGAAATTTTATTTTTGCTTTGAAATTTTTTCAAATGCTGTTTTTAAAAGTGAATCTTTTGAAATAAAAAGGAGCGCAAGTCCTATTGCTCCGAAAATTGCCGCAGTTATAAAAATAGGAATTCCTTGTGAAATGATTCTTGGATTTCTGCTGAAAAATTTAATGAAATAATTTTTTGTCAAAACGACAGGAACAACTGCAATTACAGAAAATGCTGCGATTTTTATTGCATACAAAACTGCAAGTTTTAAAATGTTTCCAACGTGAATTGATTTTGTTTTTCTTAAAAATATAAAAAGCATCAATGTATTTGCCGCGCTTGCAATTGTGAGAGCCAGCGCAATTCCTTTTCCTTTAAATTTAATTGAAAGAATTGAAGCCAGCGCAATGTTCACGGCGAAATTTATAAGCCCTGCGATTGTGGGGCTTTTTGTGTTTTGCTGAGCGTAAAATGCCGGGGAAACAATTCTGTTTACGGCAATAAAAAAAAGTCCCGCGATGTGAAAGTTAAAAACTTCAACAGTCATCTTGGTTGATTCAGAATTGAATTTTCCGCCTGCAAAAATCAGCGTGATAATATTTTCGCCCATCGCAAGTGAATAAAATGTTACCGGAATTGCAATCAGCGCCATGATTTTTATTGACTGGATCAAAAGCGAATTGAAATTTTCCCACAGATTTTTTTTTGCAAAACCAGTCAAATCCGGAAGAATTACAGTTCCGATTGTTACAGCGCAAATTCCCAAAATCAATTCCTGAAGCCTGAGCGAATATTGAAGGCTTGAAACGATTCCTTCTCCTGCGCGCGCCGCCAGTGCCGAAGACACAATGTCGTTTATCTGGTAGCCCGCCATTCCGATTATCGTCGGACCAATCAGTGCAAAAACTTTTTTGCTTCCTTCATTTGAAAATGCTTTTTTTAAATTTACAAAAGTTATTTTCCAGTTGTTTTTTAAAACGAACGGAAGCTGAAAAAGAGCCTGAATTGTTCCACCGGAAATTACGCCGATTGCCATTGCTCTTGCAGGATTTGCCGTAAAGCGCGAAAGAATGAATGTTGATGAAATTACAATTATATTGAAAAGAATCGGAGTGAATCCTGACGGCGAAAATATTTTAAGTCCGTTTAAAATTCCCTGAAAAAAAGCCGCCACGGAAATTACAAAAAGATACGGAAACATTATCCTTGTCAAGACAACTGCTTCTTCCATTGAATTTTTATCAGCATAAAAAATCCGCAGAATGAGCGGCGCAAAAATAATTCCGGCGATTACAAAAATTGATGTCAGGAAAACAACCAGCGTAAAAGTTGCGCTTATAAAATCCTGCGTTTTTTGTTTTCCTTCTGAAGTTCCGCATTCTTCAAGATGATTTTTAAAAGTCGGAATAAACGCCACGGAAATTGAATTTTCAGCAAAAAGCCTGCGGAAAAGATTCGGAATCATAAAGGCAATTCCAAATGCGTCTGAAAAAGCTGAAGTTCCTAAAAAGCGTGCTTTTGTCATTTCCCTTGCGAGTCCAAGCACTCTTGAAACCAATGTAAGCATTGAAAGTGAAATTCCTTTTGCTAAAAGTGAATTTTGCGCATTTTTTTCTTTATTTTTTTGAGAAGTAGACATATAATATATAGAATAATCCGCTTGATAAAATAAAGCAATTAGTAAAGGATTATTTTTAAAGGAGAGCAACGGGAGGAAAATTTTGAAGACTGGAAAACGTCATTTAAAGTTTTTTCAATATGTTGGCGACACTCCGATTGTTCCTACAAAATTGAAAATAATTATTTTCTTTGTGGCAATGCTTTTGCTTTCCACTTTTTCAACAAATCTTGTTGCGATTATGCTTTCACAAAGAAAAACAATTCAGCTTTCAAATATTGTGCTTGTTGATAAACTTACGGAACTTTACAATGTTGCAAACAGCCAGAAGCAAATTGAAGCTTATTCGCAGGACACGCAAACTTCAATTGATTCAATTGCTCAAAGCGCGAAAAACGGTTTTGCGAAAGATGAAAAAAACAGCGTTGCGCTCGGCGTGAATCCAGATGGTTCTCTTTTATTTTTTTCGACTCCAAATGAAGAGTTAAAATGGGAACGCTTTACAGACAAAGACTGCATCGGAATGATGGAAAATTCTGAAACACACGAAGGTTCCGTTTCTTTTATTTCTCCTGATGGCGATGAATATTTTGGAGTCTACAAATATCATCCGGACTGGCTCACTTATATAATCCGTGCGAACCGCCGCTCCGATACGAACCGCGCGATGTATCAGGTTTTGTGGATTACAGTTGTGCTTGTTCTTATAATGTCAGCGTTTTTCATTCTTATGGGAACAAAAATTCTTGACGGGCTTCTTTCAAATATCAATAAATTTTCAACTCAGCTTTACAAAATGCAGCAGGATAAGAAACTTAATCTTATTGACATTTCAGAATCTCCGAACGACGACATTACTTATCTTGCCGCAAACTTCAATTCGCTTTCTTCTACAATAACAAATCTTCTTCAGATTTTCCAAAAGTTTGTTCCTGAGAATGTTGTGCGTAAGGCGCATGAAGAGCAGTTTATCCGTTTGGAAGGAAGCCAGCGCGAGCTTACAATTCTTTTCAGCGATATAAAAAGTTTTACTTACCGAACTGAAGTTTTGGGAAACGATATCATCGGGCTCTTGAACGTTCATTATGATTCGGTTATCAGGAAAGTCAGCGAAAACAATGGAATTATCGGCTCGATTATTGGAGACGCGATTCTTGCAAGCTACGGAATTGAAGAGCACGTTGAAACAAACAAATCTTATGATGCAATAAAAACCGCATGGGAAATTACGGCTGTCACTTCGGAACTCAGAAAGAAAATGTCAGACCGCCGCGCTATTCTTGAAAAGGAACGTCCGCTTACAGAAAGCGAGGATCGCATTTATCAGGCTGTAATGCTTGATGTTGGCGTTGGAATTGACGGCGGAAATGTTTTTTACGGAAACATCGGTTCTTCAAAGCGAATGGCAAACACCGTAATTGGCGACAATGTAAACTCCGCTTCAAGACTGGAAGGGCTTACAAGAATTTACAAAGTTCCAGTGATTGTAAGTTCGTATATTATGGAAGAAACTCTTAGCAACAATGAGGCTGCCTCACGCTATAAATTTTACGAGATTGATACAGTTCAAGTCAAAGGAAAAACTAAAGGCGTGAAAATTTATTTCCCGCTTGACAAAGAATGTTCTCTTGAAGAATGGAAGTTTGAATACCTTGACGAGAAATTTAAAATTTTCGAATGCGGACTAAAAGCTTATTATGACGGCGACTGGAAAACTGCAAGAGCTGAATTTAAAAAATCCGGCCTGGATGTTGCAAAAGTTTTCCTTGAAAGAATCGGAATGAAATCTTCACCAGAAGACTGGAGTGGAATATGGACAATGACGACAAAATAAATTCAATGGTTCCTGCGGCTGCAAATGTTCACAAGGAAGTTGCGCTTCTTCTTGAAAATGAACTCAACAGAATTGCAATGGACAACAAGCGTGAATCTTTCAGCATAGAAGATGAATTTTCAAAGACAAAGAAAAACAGCTTTTCATTCATGTGGCAAAATATGTGGCTTAGGCTTCTTATTTGCTTTGGAGTTGTTTTTGCGATTACAGTTTTCCTTGTGCTTTTTGTTTCAAATTCAAACAGAGAAATAAAAGTTGAAGTAAGCGAATTTAAAAGTTTGAATCTTGCAAGCTTGCTGAACAAAGTAAACGATATTGACCAGAAAATCCACGAGATTGAAAATGCTAAAAAAGCAATTGAAGAGCAGCGCAATGCGGAAATCGAGCGAATCGAAGGAATCCGTGCAGCCGCATTGAAATCACTTGCCGCGTTGAATATTAAAAATAAAACCCGGCGGCTTCAGCAGGAACAGCAGATTGAGCAGACTTACAAAGCTGATTTGGCTTCTGTGGAAAAATACAACAAGTTCATCGCAAACTACAACGAAGATTTAAAAATGTACACGGAACAGCGGAATGAATTTGATGCGACAAGAGTTCAGGAAGCGGAAAAACAAAAGGCGATTATAAACAGTGAGCGTTTTTTGCATGAAAAGGAAAAGGAAAAAATAATCAATGATTATGAAGCCCGCCTTGAAGATTCAAGAAATCTTTTAAAGCAGACTCAGGCTGAAGATTTAAAGCGTCAGGAAGAACTTCTTGCGTTTACAATAAATCAGTATGATCCGCCGATTCCAAAAGACAGTGCGGATGCAAAGACTCTTGTAAAAGTTGCAGAAAATTTCACTGATGAATACACAGGACCTGTTTACGAGGATATTGAAATTCCTGTTTCCGAAGATGCGTCCGAAGACTTCAAGGATGTGTTTGAAATTCAAAGAGATTTATACGATTCAATTGAAAAAATTTCAGAGCTTTTGGATCAGCTTCCGTTTAAAGATGAAAATGCGGTTGCTTCGTTTGTTCGCTCGATGAAGCGTTATGCTTACACTGCCGGAAATCAAATTTCAGTTGCAAGTGTTTCAGAAGTCAACAGGCTGATTGCGGAAAAAAATTCTGTGGAAAATAACTATGAGCGTGTTTCTTCGGATTACAATGATTTCCTTGAAGCGATTTGCTCAGAGCCTTTTGGAAAAACTTCAGCGAATGGAATTATTGCAAAGCAAGACAGTTTTTCCGGCACAGAAATTTACATTGCCGAATTCAGCCGTAATATTTTCACTAATCCTGAATACCGTGATTTTATTTTTCCTTGTTCACTTTGGCGCGGAAAAGACAAAATTGCGATTGGCGAAATTTCTTTGAACGATGACGGAAAATATGTTTTGTCAAATCTTGCCTTTGGCGGTGGACTAAAAATAAAAACTGGCGACAGAATTATTTTTGGAGAGCCTGTAAATCCCAAAACTAAAAAGTAATTTAAAATAAAATTTTATTTCTTTTGCAGTGAGGCGGCATTTTTTGTTGTTTGCGCTGCATTGTTTTTTTCATAGTTAAAAATTAGGTTGAAAAAATGTCTGATTTAAAAAACACGGAACGCCTTGATAAAATTCTTTCAAACAATGGAATTGGAACGCGTAGGGATGTAAAGCGTCTTATAAGAAGCGGAAAAATTTCTGTAAATAGGATTATTGTAAGAGAACCTGAATTTCACGTTGACGGAAGCTCTGATGAAATTCTTGTGGATGGAAAACCTCTTACCGTTGAACAGAATGCCTACTTTATGATGAACAAGGCAAGCGGCGCGGTTTGCTCCACAAAATCCGACAGAAGAAAAACTGTTTTTGAATATATTTTCTCGGAAGACAACAGAAAATATCCAGGTGGAAATCTTAGCACAGTTGGAAGGCTTGACGCAGATACAGAAGGACTTCTTATCATTACAAGCGACGGAAATTTAATTCACCGGGTTACATTTCCAAAGTATGAAGTTCCAAAAACATATCTTGTCTATTTGCGCGATTCAGTTGACGATTCAGAAAAACTCAGCTATGAAAAAAAACTTGCAGCCGGAGTTCATATCGAAGCGGAAGGAAAAGACGGAGAGGCTGACTGTCGCCCTGCCGTAATTGAATGGAAAGAAAAAAATCAGTATCATACCAAAACTAGCGAATGTCCTTCGGAAGTTTGCTGCCTTACTGTTACGGAAGGCAAATTCCACGAGGTAAAGCGGATTTTCAAAGCCCTTGGAAACGAAGTTGTTTACTTAAAAAGAATAAGAATCAATAATCTTTTTTTGGACGAAACTTTGAAAGAAGGAAGCTACAGACCGCTCACAAAGGAAGAGATAAGACTTTTAGACGTAGAGGAAAAAAATGACTGACATTGAAATTGCCCAGAAAAATGTAATGGAGCCGGTTGAAAAAATCGCGGAAAAAATTGGAATTGACCGGGAATCTTTGGAGCTTTACGGAAACTACAAAGCGAAAATTTCCTTTGAAAAACTCAATGCCTTGCAGAAAAAAGCGCTTGACTCTTCTTCACGCGGAAAACTTGTCTTGGTTACCGCGATGACTCCGACTGCTGCCGGCGAAGGAAAATCAACTGTAACAATTGCGCTTGGAGACGGTCTTAGAAAAATCGGAAGAAAATCTGTAATTGCTTTGCGTGAGCCCTCACTTGGCCCTTGCTTTGGAATAAAAGGCGGAGCTTGCGGCGGCGGATATGCGCAGGTTGTTCCAATGGAAGACATCAATCTTCACTTTACTGGCGACATTCATGCAATCACTGCTGCAAACAATCTTATGGCGGCTCTTATTGACAATCATATTCAGCAGGGAAATTCTTTGAACATCGATCCTCGCACAATTTCTTGGAAAAGATGTGTGGACTTGAATGACCGTTCACTTAGAAATGTGATTGTCGGACTTGGCGGAAAAATCGATGGCGTTCCGCGTGAAAGCCATTTTCAGATTTCAGTTGCAAGCGAAATAATGGCGATTGTCTGCCTGTCAAAGACAATTTCAGAATTGAAAGAGCGCATTTCAAAAATTACAATCGGTGCAGACTACAGCAAAAATCCTGTTACATTCGGAAGTCTTGGCTGCACTGGAGCTGTCGTTGCGCTTTTAAAAGATGCAATCCGCCCGAACTTGGTTCAGACACTTGAAAAAAATCCTGCGTTTATACATGGCGGACCTTTTGCGAATATTGCCCACGGATGCAATTCAATCAACGCCACGCTTTGTGCGCTTGCCCTTGGAGACTACGTTGTTACCGAAGCTGGTTTTGCTGCCGATCTTGGAGCAGAAAAATTCTTTGACATAAAATGCCGCATGAATGGGCTTGTTCTAAATGCCGCTGTAATTGTTGCAACAGTTCGCGCTCTAAAAATGCACGGCGGTGTTGCAAAAACTGAACTTTCCGCGGAAAATATTCCGGCTGTTGAAATCGGATTTGCAAATCTCAAGGCTCACATTGAGAACATGAAAAAATTCGGAGTGCCTGTCGCGGTTGCAATTAATAAATTTATTACAGACACTGATTCAGAAATTGCGCTTGTGCAGAAGCTTTGTGCGGAAAGCGGATGCAGTGCCGTGGTCTGCGAAGGCTGGGAAAAAGGTGGAGCCGGAGCTATTGACCTTGCGCACAAAGTTGTTGAACTCTGCGACTTGACTTTTGAGTTCAAAAATATTTATCCGCTTGATATTCCGCTTAAAGAAAAAATTGAAATTCTTGCAAAGGAAATTTACAGGGCTTCTTCTGTTGAATTTGAAGGAAAGGCTTTGAAAAAACTCAATCAGTTTGAAGAGCAGGGATTTGGCTCGCTTCCAATCTGCATGGCAAAAACCCAGAACTCAATAAGTCATGACAAATCTTTGCAGGGTGCGCCAAAAGATTATGTGTTCCCAATCCGTGATGTTCAGCTTTATTCCGGAGCGGGATTTGTGGTTGCGTTTGCAGGCGACATCGTTGATATGCCGGGACTTCCAAAAGCTCCTGCCGCTCTTAATATAGACGTTGATGATGATGGAATAATTTCAGGACTGTTTTAATACGTCTGGTCAAGGCACGCTTACGCTCAAAACCTTAACTCAGCCTTTTTTAAGGTTTTGATAAACCCTAAATAAAAAAAGCATACTTTGGAAAAAATCCAGAGTATGCTTTTTGCAAAAATTATTATTTCTTAAGCTGGATTTTTATTGCGTCAAGAAGCTCATTGTATTCTTCAAACGCCGGAAGTTCTGGATTTTCCGACTTTATTTTGTCTGTGCTTTTAAATAAAAATCCCGCCTTACTTGCCTTAATCATTCCAAGGTCGTTGTAGCTGTCTCCAGAAGCGATTGTATCGTATCCGATTGCCTGAAGAGCTTTTACTGTTGTTAGCTTGGAATTTTCGATGCGCATTTTAAATCCTGTGATTTCCCCGGAATCAGAAACTTCAAGTGAGTTGCAGAAAATTGTAGGCTGTCCGAGTTTTTTCATCAGAGGGGAAGCGAACTGCGTGAATGTGTCGCTGATTATTATTGTCTGGCAGATTGATCTAAGCTCGTCAAGAAATTCTTTTGCGCCTGGAAGCGGATCTATTTTTTCAATTACTTCCTGAATTTCCTTGAGCCCAAGCTTGTGTTCCTTTAAAATCCCGATTCTCCAGTTCATGAGCTTGTTGTAGTCCGGCTCGTCGCGTGTTGTACGTGTAAGCTCTGGAATCCCGGAAGCCTTTGCGAATGCAATCCAAATTTCAGGAACAAGAACGCCCTCTAAATCTAAGCATGTAATGTACATAGTTTTCTCCGAATAAATTTTGCCTTATTTTATCAGAATCGGAATCATTGTGCAATTTTCAAAAAGAACGCTATTAAAAAAAACATATTTCTGATATATTTTCCGCTATGGAAAGAAATATTGAGATACTTGATTCTACTTTGCGCGACGGTTCGCAGGGAGAAGGAATAAGCTATTCTGTTCAGGATAAAATTCATATTGTGCAGGCTTTGGACGACTTGGGCATAAAATATATTGAAGCTGGAAACCCAGGTTCTAATCCAAAGGACATGGAATTCTTTCAGCGTGCAAAAAACCTTAAGCTGAAAAATTCACAGATTGTTGCGTTCGGCTCAACAAGAAGAAAAGATTCTTCATGCGCGGAAGATGTCAATTTGCAAAGTCTTCTTTCTGCGGAAACAGAAACTGTTGTTATCTTCGGAAAGACTTGGGATTTTCAGGCTACGGAAATACTTCACGCTTCCCTTGAAGAAAACCTTGAAATGATAAGAGACACTTGCTCATATTTAAATCAGCGCGGCCGCAATGTTATTTTTGATGCCGAGCATTTTTTTACAGGATTCAAGGCGAACAAGGATTACGCTTTAAAGGCTTTGGGGGCTGCGATTCAAGGAGGCGCAAGCGTTCTTTCACTTTGCGAGACAAAAGGCGGCGCAATGATTGAAGAGTGCCGTGAAGGTGTCCGTGCCGCTGTTGAAAAATTCGGGGCGGGAGCGGTGATTGGAATTCACACTCACAATGATTCAGGGCTTGCTGTTGCAAATTCTCTTGTCGCAGTTGAAGCCGGCGCAACTCATGTTCAGGGTGTTCTTCTTGGATTCGGTGAGCGCACAGGAAACGCAAATCTTTCTACAATAATTTCGAACCTTCAGCTTAAAATGAACTGCAAGTGCATTCCAGAGGAAAACATAAAGCAGCTCACTCCGATTTGCAAGCGTGTTGCGGAAATTACAAACATAACTCTTGACCCTGGGCTTCCGTATGTTGGACAGAATGCTTTTGCGCACAAAGCCGGAATGCACATAGATGCGGTCTTGAAAAATCCGTTTGCATACGAGCACATCGAGCCAGAATCTGTTGGAAATTCCCGTGTTTTCCTTATGAGCGAAGTTGCCGGAAGAAGCATGGTCATTGAAAAAATCAGAAAGTTTGATCCGTCGATTACAAAGTCAAGTCCGGTTGTTTCAGAAATCATGGCGAAGGTAAAAGAGCTTGAGCATCAGGGCTACCAGTTTGAAGGCGCAGACGGAAGTTTTGAACTTTTGGTCCGCAAGTCTATTGGAAAATACCAGCCGTTCTTTAAATTGCGCTATTATAAAACTTCCGATGAGTCTCCGCTTATTGAGAAAGGACTTTATTCTTTTGCCCAGCTTAAAATTGAAGTTGACGGTCATGAGGAAATTGCCGCCGGTGAAGGAAACGGTCCTGTCAACGCTCTTGACTTTGCGTTGCGTACTGCGCTCAAGTCTTTTTATCCGAGCGTGGAGGATATTCACCTTACAGATTATAAAGTCCGTGTTCTTGACGGAAAATCAGCTACAGCCGCAAGTGTCCGTGTTTTGATTGAGTCTACAGACGGAACAGATATCTGGACTACAATTGGCGTGAGCTGCGACGTTATTGAAGCTTCCTGGCTTGCCTTGGTTGATTCTTTTGAATACAAACTGATTAAGGATATTGAAAAAAAATACCACAAATTCATTTAATGTCCTTTACATAAATGTTGCTTTGGAGTATTTTATAAATACTTTATAAACTTTAGTATTAGTAAAGTTTTCGTTGACTTTTTATAGGAGTTTGATTATGGAAAAAAATATTGCTTTGATTCCTGGAGATGGAATTGGTCCTGATGTTGTTGCTGAAGCTGTAAATGTCTTGAACACAGTTGCTTCAAAATTCGGTCATAAATTTAATTATGAAACTGTTACTGCCGGCGGATGCGCAATCGATAAGTTCGGAAAGCCATTGCCGCAGGAAGAACTTGACAAGTGCCTTAAAAGCGATGCTGTTCTTCTTGGCGCTGTGGGCGGTCCAAAGTGGGACAACCTTCCGTCTGAACTTCGTCCTGAAAAAGCATTGCTTGGTCTTCGCGGAGGAATGAAAGTTTTTGCAAATCTTCGTCCGGCTGTAATGTGGAAGCAGCTTAAAGATGCTTGTCCTTTAAAAGATGAAATTGTCGGCGATGGACTTAACATTCTCATTGTCCGCGAGCTGATTTCCGGAATTTACTTTGGGGACAGAGGAACTGCCGCTGACGGAAAATCTGCCTGGGACACAGAAAAGTATACTTGGAGTGAAATTGAGCGCATTGTCCGCATGGGATTTGAATTCGCACAGAAACGCCAGAAACGTCTTTGCGTAGTTGACAAGGCGAACATCTTGAATTCAAGCCAGCTCTGGAGAAAAGTTACAGAATCTGTAAAAGAAGATTATCCTGATGTTGCGCTTTCTTACCTTTATATTGACAATGCTTCTATGCAGCTTGTTCGCAATCCGCGCCAGTTTGACGTAATTGCAACAAGCAATATGTTTGGCGACATTCTTTCCGACGAAGCAAGCCAGATTACAGGCTCAATCGGAATGCTTGCTTCAGCTTCATTGGGAGATGGAGGCCCTGGACTTTACGAGCCGATTCACGGTTCTGCTCCTGACATTGCCGGAAAAAATCTTGCAAATCCTCTTGCGACAATTCTTTCTGCCGCGATGCTTTTGCGCTACAGCTTCGGACTTGAAAAAGAAGCAAAGGTTATTGAAGATTCCGTTAATTCAGTCCTTGATGAAGGCTACAGAACAGGCGACATTGCCGGAAGTCATCTCGATGAACTTAAGTCTTCTGGAAAACTTGTCGGTACAAAAGAAATGGGCAAGCTTGTTGTAGAGCGCATCTAGCTTCATTTTTACATAAAAGATTTAAGGCCGTTTGCATTGAGCTGAAAAGTTTTTTGCAGGCGGCTTATTTTTTTATTTAAATTCTGCTTTTTTGTTTTTATTTGTGTTTTCTTTTATTTGGGATTACAATTAAGAAAATGCAAAATATTTCTATATTTTCAGATGACAATGAACATGGGTTTTCCCAGATAAAAAAAAGTGTGAGCGGCTACATTTTGGATAGCGGCGATACAAGAACAAATCAGTATAAAAAGGCAATAGCTGCCGACGCAATGATTCTTTACGAATTCAATCTTTCAAAAGATTTGATTGTAGGAAATCCTGTGCAAAGAATGAGCGACCGGATTGTTCAGCTTAAGCCTGCTATGGGACTTCCTGAAAACTGTTCTTACACTGATTTTATTGATGCGCTTTGCTGGGACTTGTCAGACGAAGAAAAAAAACGATTCCTCGAAAAGATGAATGTCTACTGCCTCTTGGATTCGTTTATAATGGAAAAATATGAAATTCAGTTTGACTCAAGCAGATCAACTTACAACGGTGAATCTTTCTGGACACGCACAACAATAATTCTTACAAAAGACGAAAACTCAGGCGACATAATGGGACTTGCCGTTGTAAAAAATATTACAAGCGGCTACCGGCAAAAAGAAGAAAAACTTTATCAGCTGGAAATCATCAATGCGCTTACGATTGAATACAGTAATGTTTTTATGATAAATGTAATGTCTGGAATAATCCGCATTGTAAGAATCAACGACAGAATAAGTTCTTTTTACAATGAATCTTTGGAAGGGCTTCCTTATGATGATGTGCTTGATTTTTATGCCAGCGTTTCAGTTTATGAAGATGACCGCGACATGATCAAACGTGCTTTTTCCCGTGAAAATATTTTAAAGCAGCTTTCCAAGCGTGAAAGTTATTACGTAAATTTCCGCTCGTATATAAACAACAAAATTTCCTACATGAAGCTTACGGTTGTTAGAATTGGAAATATCCGCGAAACAGGAAATGTTCTTATGGGTTTTATGAATGTTGACACGGAAACTGAACACGAGATGAAACAGCGGAAAGCGTTGCAGGAAGCGTTGTCCATGGCGGAACTTGCAAGCCATGCAAAATCGCGTTTTCTTTCCAATATGAGCCACGACATCAGAACTCCGATGAACGCAATTATCGGCTACACTTCGCTTGCGGAAAAACACATCGGAAATCCTGAGCTTATAAAATCAGATCTTGCGCGCATAAAGACAAACTCAAGCTATTTGCTTTGCCTTATAAATGATGTGCTTGATATGTCCCGAATTGAAAGCGGAAAAATAAAAATAAAGTTCACATCGAATACAATTGAAGATATTCTTGCGGAAGTTGACAGCGTTATTCAGCCGCAGCTTCAATCTAAGAAACTTAATTACTCAGTTTTGCGCCATGGAAACTTAAGCCGTAAAGTTTTTTGCGACAAACTCAGGCTCAAGCAGATTCTTATAAACATTCTCGGAAACTCTGTAAAATATACTGGAGAAAACGGTTCAATCAAATTCACCGCGGCGGAAACTCCTTCTGTCTCAGACGGATATTCTTCGTATCAGTTTAGAATCAAGGACAACGGAATTGGAATGTCGGAAGAATTTCAGAAGAAAGTTTTTAATCCGTTTGAGCGGGATGAAAATATTGAAAACTTTCATGTTCAGGGAACGGGACTTGGACTTTCAATTTCAAAAAATCTTGTTGAAAAAATGGACGGATCGATTTTCTTAAAAAGTAAAAAAGATGTTGAAACCGAATTCCTTATATGCTTTGACTTTGAGAATGCCCCTGAAACAGAATCCGGCAAAAAGGAAATTTCTGCTTCCGCGGAAAAAACAGTCGACTTGAAAGGAACTAGAATTCTTTTGGTGGAAGACAACAGCCTTAACCGCGATATTGCAAAGGAACTTTTAAAGGGCGCGGGTTTTATAATTGATGAAGCTGAAAACGGAAAAATTGCGCTGGAAATGCTTTCCGCCAGCCCGGACGGATATTACAAAGTTGTCCTTATGGATGTGATGATGCCTGTTATGAATGGATACGAGGCTTCTATGAAAATACGCGAAATGAAAAGCAATAAGTCTTCTATTCCAATTGTGGCGATGACTGCGAATGCTTTTGAAGAGGACAAGGAGCAGGCTTTGAAATCTGGAATGGATTATTTTGTTTCCAAGCCATTTGACATAAAATCTCTTCTTTCTCTTTTGTCTGAAATCCTTGCAAAATAATTCTCTTAAAAAAAATATGGAAGCAACTTAATATGCGGCAAAAAAAGCGCGTTAATTCGCCAAACTGCGTAAAAGGTGGCTTGTCTTTCCTCCAAAAAAGTGTAATACTAGCGTAAAATTGTTAGCCTGTTTTGGAGGATTTTATGAGTTCAGATTTTCCGTTGAGCCATGCCCAGCTTGTTGAGCTTGCAAAGAAATTTCCGACTCCTTTCTATATTTATGATGAAAAAGCAATCCGCGAAAATGTAAAATATTTTTATAAAGCATTCAGCATTTTTCCTTCGTTTACGGAATATTTTGCGGTCAAGGCGCTTCCCAATCCTTACATTCTAAAAGTTCTTGAAAGTGAAGGCTGCGGCGGAGACTGTTCTAGCTTGCCGGAACTTATGCTTTGCGAAAAATCTGGAATAACCGGGCGCAGAATAATGTTTACAAGCAACGACACTCCCGCCCAGGAATTTGTTTATGCGCAGAAACTTGGAGCAATTATAAACCTCGATGACATTACTCATATTGACTTTCTGAAAAATGCTCTCGGCGGAAAACTTCCAGATACAATCTGCTTTAGATACAATCCTGGACCTTTAAAGGAAGGCGGAAATTCTATAATCGGAAAGCCAGAAGAAGCAAAGTACGGGCTTACTAAAGAGCAGATGATTCATGCTTATAAAATTTGCAAGGCGGAAGGCGTAAAGCATTTTGGAATTCATACTATGGTTGCTTCCAACGAGCTGAATCCTGATTTCTTTGTTGACACTGCGCGCATAGTTTTTGAGCTTATTCTTGAAGTGCAGAAGGAATGCGGTGTTAACATTGAATTTGCGGATATTGGCGGCGGAGTCGGAATTCCTTACAGGCCAGGACAGAAAAAAGTTGATCTTGATTATGTGGCAAAAGGAATAAAAGTTCTTTACGATAAAATGATTGTTCCTGCTGGACTTGATCCTTTAAAGCTCTGCTTTGAATGCGGACGCCCTATTACAGGTCCTTACGGCTGGCTTGTTACAAAGGCGATTCACGAAAAAAATATTTACAGAAATTACATTGGAGTTGACGCTAGCATGGCGGATTTGATGCGCCCTGGAATGTACGGGGCTTACCATGAAGTTACTGTCAGCGGAAAAGAAAACGCTCCTAAAGATTATGTTTACGATGTTTCCGGAAGTTTGTGTGAAAACTGCGACAAGTTTGCGGTTCAGAGAAATCTTCCAAAAATTGAAATGGGAGACCTTTTGATTATCCACGATGCAGGCGCGCACGGAAGAGCGATGGGCTTTAATTACAATGGAAAACTTCGTGCCGGGGAACTGCTTTTGCGTTCAGACGGAACTGTAAAAGAAATCCGCCGCCGTGAAACAATCGAAGATTATTTTGCCACATTGGATTTTGAAGGACTGAAAAATTTCAGCTGATTTTAGCTTTTATAAATTTGCCATTGGAGGTAAAAAGATGGTTGAGAAAATTGAATGGAGCGACTCTTATCTTTTGGGAATTCCTGAAATTGACAATCAGCACAAGAAGCTGATTCAGATTGCAAATGAACTTTACGCTGCGGCTACCGGCACTGATGAAGCTTATGGTCTTAATATGGCGAAGGTTCTGAAAAAGCTTACAGACTACACGGTTTACCATTTTTCAAATGAAGAAGAATTTATGCGCAAGTACGGATATTCTGGCGTTGACATTCACAAGACTGCGCATGACAACTTTATAAATGAAGTTAACCATCAGATTAAGCAGCTTTCTTCTGACCGCAAAAATGACGGAGTAAGATTTTATTCTTACATGGTTGGCTGGATTTTGAATCACATTGCAAAAGCTGACCGTGTCTGGGCGGCATTTGTAAAGCCAAAAATTTAATAAGTAAATTTTTTATTTGAACTTTGCAAGACTTCCGGTTTCTTTTTAGGCTGGAAGTTTTTTTTATTTCCATTCTAAAAAGCAAATTCCTTTTTTCAGCATGTAAACTGTACATATTAAAAGTATAGCATGAAAAATGATTTTTATCATCTATTGAAGTCTTATTTTCTTTGTTGTATTGAGGTTCTGTCTCATCTTTCAGGGCAAACGCATTATAAATAATTTAAGTAAAGTTTGCGCGAATGAACGGTTTCTGGGGCAAAAACACTCTGATTGCTGCGACCGCGTGAGCGGGCAATTCTATAGTTACTTTGCAACAATCAGAGTGTAGCGCATTATTGCGCGATTTTGAACCAGAAAACCGTGTCTGGGAGCCAGTTTTATGCTGAATACATTTATAATGAGTTTGCCCTGTTCAGCAATTAAAGGTTTATTGACATATTATTTTGGTTAGTGTAAGATAACGAAGATTAGAGTAGGTTAATTTTTATTTGTTTTAGGTAATTATTGTTACTCTTTATTAACTTACTAGGAGGTTCTTATGCCATTATTATTTGCAAATCCTGGAGATGAAGTAAAAATTTCTGGTGTGAATGGAAATCCGCAGGTAAAGCAGCATCTGAATGAGCTTGGATTCAATGTTGGCTCTTTAGTCACGATTGTTCAGAAACTAAAGAGTGGTTTGATTGTAAAAGTCAAGGAAGCCCGTGTCGCATTGGACAGCAGCTTGGCGTCCAAAATCATTGTTTGATTTTCTAAAACTAAAATCAAAATTTAAGGTTTCACATTGGCTTTTTATAGGAGTAAAAATAAATGGGTACATTGCGTGAAGCACAGGTTGGTTCAACTGTAAGAGTAAAAAAGTTGAATGGTGAAGGCGCTTTAAAAAGACGTCTTATGGACATGGGATTTACAAACGGATGCGAAGTTTATGTCCGCAAAGTCGCACCGCTTGGCGATCCTGTTGAAGTTACAATTCGTGGATACGAGCTTAGCGTTCGCAAAGATGACGCTGAAAATATTGAGGTAGAATAAAATGTCAGAAATCAGAATTGCTCTTGCAGGAAATCCAAACTGCGGAAAAACCACAATGTTCAACAACCTTACAGGCTCAAACCAGTACGTAGGAAACTGGCCTGGAGTTACTGTTGAAAAGAAAGAAGGAAAAATGAAGGGCGTGAAGGATGTTGTTGTAACGGACTTGCCTGGAATTTATTCACTTTCGCCTTATACTTCGGAGGAGGTTGTTTCCCGTGATTATCTTATCAAGGACAATCCGGACGCAATCCTTGACTTGGTTGATGCTACAAATATTGAAAGAAACCTTTATCTTACAACTCAGCTTCTTGAGCTTGGAAAGCCTACAGTAATTGCCTTGAATATGATTGATGTTCTTAAGAAGTCAGGCGATTCTGTTGATACAGAAAAACTTCAGGCTGAACTTGGCTGCACTATAATTGAAACAAGCGCGCTCAAAGGAACTGGCGTAAAGGAAGCTGCCGCCGCTGCAAAGAAAGCCGCTGAGTCTGGAAAAGCTTTTATTCCGACTGCTGTTTTCTCAAAAGATGTTGAAGAATATATTTCAAAAATGGAAGCTATTGTTCCTTCAACTGTAAAATCAGAATTGAAAAGATGGTATGCGATAAAGCTTCTTGAACGCGATTCTGTTGTGCTTGCCCAGCTTGCTCTTTCTTCTGCGGATTCTGCAAAGGCTGAAGAAATTTCAAAGGAGTTGGAAAAGGCAAAAGATGATGACGTTGAGTCAATCATAACAAATGAACGATACGTTTACATTCAGGGAATTGTAAGCCGATGCGTAAGAAAGTCTGGACAGAAAATGACTCGCTCAGACAAAATCGACCGCATTGTTACAAACCGCTGGCTTGGAATTCCAATTTTTCTTGCAATAATGTGGGGTGTTTATTACATTGCGGTTTCTTCTCTTGGAACAGTTTTGACTGACTGGGCAAATGACGGACTCTTTGGAGATGGATGGAACTTCCTTGGAATTGAAGGACTTGCTATTCCTGGAATTTCGGCTTCCGTTGAAGAGGCTCTTACAAATGCCGGCGCAAATGAAGTTCTTATTGACTGCATTGTCAACGGTGTTATTGGCGGTGTTGGAGCTGTTCTTGGATTTGTTCCTCAGATGGCTGTTTTGTTCCTTCTTCTTTCTTTTATTGAAGACTGCGGATACATGGTTCGCATCGCATTCGTTATGGATCGCATTTTCCGCAAGTTTGGTCTTTCTGGAAAATCATTTATTCCGCTTCTTGTAGGTTCTGGCTGTGGCGTTCCTGGAATTATGGCAAGCCGCACAATCGAAAATGACAACGACAGACGTCTTACAATCTTTACTACTACTTGGGTTCCTTGTGGGGCAAAACTTCCTGTAATTGCGCTTATCTCTGGTGTTATCGGTGCAAAGCTCACTGGATGGGACGGCGGTTCTCTTACACTTTTGATGTATGTAATCGGAATCGGAGCTGTTGTAATGGCTGCAATTATACTCAAGAAAACAAAGCCTTTCCACGGAAAAGCCGCGCCTTTCGTTATGGAGCTTCCGCAGTATCACCTTCCACAGCTTAAGACAGTTCTCATGCACACTTGGGAACGCCTTAGAGGATTCATTGTAAAAGCCGGAACAATTCTTTTTGTTGCTTGTCTTGTAATCTGGTTTCTTTCTTCTTACGGATTCGCTTCTCCAAAAGATGAGGTTGTAGAAAACGGCGAAGTTGTTGAAGAGTCAGTTGAAGGCGGATTCGGTCTTGTTGATGCAGATGAATCTTTGCTTGCCGATGTCGGAAATGTTATCCGCCACGTATTCAAGCCGCTTGGATTCGGTGAGAAAGTTGGCGGATGGCAGAGCGCGGCAGCTAGCTTGTCTGGATTCAGCGCAAAAGAAGCAATTGTTTCTACAATGGGTGTTCTTGCAAATGTTGATGAAGAAAATGTTGAGGATGATGCAGTTGTTGCTGAAGCTATCAGCGGATGGTTTGCTACAGCGTTGGCAGCCTTTGCATTTCTTATGTTCAACTTGCTTGATTCTCCTTGTCTTGCGGCAATTGCTACAATGGCAAACGAGCTTAAGAGCCGCAAATGGTTCTGGTTTGCAATCTTGTTCCAGAATGTTTTTGCTTATGTTTTGACATTGATTGTTTACCAGCTTGGAATGCTTTTTGTTCACGGACACTTTGGTATAGGAACTGTATTCGCCTTTATTTTCCTTGCGGGAATTATTTTCGCTTTGTTCAGAAAAGATCCTTACAAGGGACAGTACTTTGATTCAAAGACCGCATCGTAAAAAACATGGGCGGCTCCATAGGTAAATTTTCTATGGGAATAATGATTGCCGTGCTCGCAGTTCTTTATGTTCTGTGTGTCGCGGTAATCACAATCATAGAAAAAATAAAAAAGCATAAACAAAAAAAGGATGAAGCTTGAGAAAGTTTTGTTCTTAAACTGAATAAGGCTTTCTAAGAAATTTTTCTTGGAGAGTCTTGTTCTTTTTTATAAAGTTTATTTATTTTTTTTCAGAGGCTGATTATGATTGGAAACATTGTAGGAATTCTCGTGCTTGCGGTATGGCTTGTTGCTGTTGCTGTTTATATAATAAAGCAGAAAAGAAATGCTCGTCTAAGTGGAAATCACATCTGCATAGGATGTCCTGGAGCCGCCACTTGTAAAAAATGCCATTGCAAATAGAAATAGAAATGTTTTCTGTTGATTAAATTGAAGAAAAATGATAGTTTGAATCGTCAAGAAAACAGCGTTGTTGATTTTTTGATTCTCTGGAGAGTCTCCATAAATCCTTGTGGAGCGCCGAAGGGTTAAGGCTATTCAAGCCGACATCTCAGGCAAAGTGGACAGAGCATAAAAAATGTCCGTTCATCACTCTTTGGAGAGCCTGTTCAGGTAAAACTGGGCGGCTCTTATTTTTTTTTCTTGCGAGGACACTAAAATGTCTTTTGAAGCAATCCTCAACAAAATTGATGATGTCGTATGGGGACTTCCCACCATCATCCTGATTTTTGTCACAGGTCTCCTGCTGACAATCCGTACCCGCGGAATCCAGTTCACGAAATTCGGACGCGCGTTCAAGACGATTTTCAGGGAGAATGAAGGTCACGGCGAGCTTTCAGGCTTCGGCGCGCTCTGCACGGCTCTTTCCGCTACAATCGGAACAGGAAACATTGTCGGTGTAGCAACCGCTATTCTTGCAGGCGGTCCGGGAGCCCTTTTCTGGATGTGGTTCATGGCGATTCTTGGAACTGCCACAAAGTACTCGGAATGTATGCTTTCAATCAAGTACCGCGAGGTCAAGAAGGACGGACACGTTCTTGGCGGACCTTTCTACGTGATTGAAAAAGGAATGGGCAGGAACTGGAAATGGCTTGCGGTTCTTTTCGCGGTTTTCGGAACTATGGTAGGACTTTTCGGAATCGGAACTTTCACTCAGGTGAACGGAATCTGCGGCGCGGTTCAGAACGCTTTTGACCCGGACAAGGCTGCGGTCGCATTCTCAATCGGCGGAAATTCATATTCCTGGGCAACCGTAATCGGCGGCGCTGTAATCACAATTTCTGTTGCTCTTGTCGTAATCGGCGGACTTAAACGGATTGCCATGGTCGCGGAAAAAATTGTTCCGGCGATGGCTATAATCTACGTGTTCCTCGGACTTTCAGTTCTTATCATGAACGCGACAAAAATCCCCGGAGCTTTCGCGCTCATCTTCAATGGCGCGTTTGGAGCTGACACTGGAATGCAGGCTCTTGCAGGCGCGACAGCCGGAACAATCATCAGAATGGCAATGCAGAAGGGAATCGCCCGCGGTATCTTCTCCAATGAGGCAGGTCTCGGTTCCGCTCCTATTGCGGCTTCGGCGGTTCAGACAAACGAGCCGGTCGAGCAGGGAATGGTCAATATGACCGGAACAATCATAGACACTCTGATTATCTGCACGATGACAGGACTTTCAATCGTAATCGCAGGCGGAGACGTATGGAACAGCGGACTTTCCGGAGCGGCTCTCACTTCTGCTGCGTTCTCAAAAGTTCTTGGCGGCGACCAGCATTCGGTTCAGTTCCTGCTCATGCTCTGTCTTGTGTTCTTCGCATTCACGACAATCCTCGGCTGGGATTACTATTCTGAAAAATGCCTTGAGTATCTTTCAAAAGGAAACATGGCGGTCGTAAAAGTCTACAGGTGGATCTACATCCTTGCCGTTGCAATCGGACCTTACATGACGATTTCCGCAGTCTGGACAATAGCCGACATCACGAACGCGCTCATGGCAATCCCTAACTGCATCTCGCTTATTGTTTTGAGCGGCATTGTGGCAAAGGAGACAAAGACGTATTTCGACAGAAAACCGGCGCTTTAATGCTGTATTGATTTTTACTTTTAGAGGCATGGTGTATTTTGCATCATGCCTTTTTTTTCTTGCAACTTTTTTTATAAAATTGTGTCTTATATTTTAAGAGGTTACAGATTATATGAACCAAATTGTTTCGCCTGCTGCACAGGTTATTGTTTCTATTATTCCGATTGTTGGAATTTGTTTTGCGGCATCAATTATTTTTTTCGCCTTGCTATGGAAGCACCACGAAAATGTAATGCTGATTCAAAAAGATTTGTACAATCCGCCTAAAATCGACTTGCGGAATTTTTCTTTGCTTTTAGGGCTTTGTCTTGTCGGTGTTGGAATTGTTCTTTCATTGATGTTCTTGCTTTTAAAGCATCTTTCCTGGGGACTTTTAGGCGGACTGATTCCGCTTGCAGTCGGCTTAATGCTTTTGCTTTTCCACAGGATTTCAAAGTAATTTTTCAGTTTTAGTTTTTGTCTATGAAAAAAACAATTTCTTCGTCGTTGGAAAATCTTGTTATTCGAAAGGTGATTTTTATTATGTGCAGGAAACTTTGAACGGTTCTTCCCGCGCGTTTTCCAAACTGACGGGTTTTTACTATAAGCGTATTTTTGCAATTGGAATGCGGTTTTTTCATAATCAGGCTGACGCTGAAGATTTTGCGCAGAATGTTTTTTTGAAGGCTTATGAAAAACTTTCAAGCTTTAAAGGCGAAAGTCTTTTTTCAACCTGGCTTACAAGAATTGCCTTTACAACTGCGATGAATCAGAAGGAAAGAAGCCACGATGCGGAAACTCTTTCTGATGAAAATTTGATTCCAGGAAAGATAAAAACGCCTGAGGAAGAGCTGATTTATTCTGCGACTGTTGAAGCCTTAAAAGGCTCTCTTGAAATTTTGCCTGAACGTTACGCTGAATGTGTACGGCTTTATTTTTTCAACGGAATGAGCCATGAGGAAATTTCAAAAGCCACAGGAATTCCCGTGAACACAATCAAGTCGCATATTTTCCGCGCAAAAAAAATTCTTGGAAAAAAACTGGAGGATTATAGATGAAAAAAAACTGCGACTTTTATATGGATAAATTTTTCGCCTTGGACAAAAACGAGAGGCTTCCTGCAAGTCTTACTGTTCATCTTTTCTTTTGCAGAAACTGCAGAAACTTCGTAAGAAAATTTTCACTGCTGGAAAAAAAATGTTCCAAGGAAAACATGAAAAAAATTTCATGCGACTCAAGAAATGTTGTTGAAATAATGCGCCGCCTTGACTCAGCTTATGAAATGTATAATTTGCAGAAAGAGCGTGTTTCAATGCGGCAGTGGCTTGTGGCCGGCGCGACTTTGGTTTTGTGTGTGGTTCTTTTTGAAATGCTTGCGTTTTTTGCTTCCGCGGAATTTTTTATTTTTCCTTTGTCGCTTTTTTTTGCGTTTAGTATAATTATGTATTGTGTGGCTTTTGTTGGAACAAATATGGATTTTTTCATTAAAAAGTGGAAAATCCAATGAAAAACTGATATAATCTTGGCATGGAAATTTTGAACTCTCTACCCGGAACACCACTTCCACTTGGAGCTTCTGTTGCTGAAGGCGGCGTTAATTTTTCAGTTTTTAGCCGGAATGCCACAAAGGTATTTTTGGAATTTTATTCTGCCAGCGAGGACAGCGAGCCTTATGCTCAAGTTGAATTTAGTCCTTCTGAAAATAGAACCGGTGATATTTGGCATGCGTTTGTGCCAGGAATAAAGCCCGGCTCTCTTTATCTTTTTAGGGTAGACGGACCGTTCGAACCTTCAAAAGGCCATAGATTTAATGTGCATCAACGTCTTTTTGACCCTTATGCAAAGACAATCACTCCGGTTTCTGTTTTTTATAATCTTCCGCCTGACTATTCTGCGCCGCTTGACAAGAACGACATTGAGCATGGAAAAAATCAGCGCGCAAAAGTTTTTCCGAAGTGCGTTGTAATCGACAATGAAAATTTTGACTGGCAGGGAGACAGGCCGATTAACAGACCTTTGTCGGAAAGCGTAATTTATGAAGTTCATTTAAAAGGCTTCACCGCCGGAAAAAATGCCGGAGTTTCTTGCCCGGGAACTTACGCCGGCTTCATTGAAAAAATTCCTTATCTTAAAGATTTAGGAATTACTGCGGTTGAGCTTCTTCCTATTTTTGAATTTGACGAATTTGAAAATTCAAATGTGAACCCGCGTACTGGCGAGCGGATGAAAAATTACTGGGGCTACAGCACAATAAATTTCTTTTCACCGAAAGCTTCTTTTGCGGCGGACAAGACTCCTGGCGGCTGCGTAAATGAATTTAAGACTTTGGTGCGGGAACTTCACAAAGCTGGAATCGAAGTTATTCTTGATGTTGTTTTCAATCATACTGCGGAAGGAAACGAGCACGGAGTCGCTTTGAATTTCCGTGGATTTGAAAACAGCGTTTACTATACTCTAGTTGGCAGCCACAAAGAATACTACATGAATTTTTCAGGCTGCGGAAATACCATGAACTGCAATCATCCTATTGTAAGAAATTTTATAATCGACAGCTTGCGTTACTGGGTTTTGAACTATCATGTTGACGGATTCAGGTTCGACCTTGCTTCGATTTTGAGCAGAGGACAGGAAGGCGATCTTTTGAAATTTCCGCCGCTTACAAATGCGATTGCGGAAGACCCTGTTCTTGGCAAGACAAAAATAATTGCAGAGCCTTGGGATGCTGGCGGAGCTTATCAGCTTGGAGGATTCCCAGGCGGAAGAAGATGGGCTGAATGGAACGACCGCTTCCGTGATGACATAAGAAGATTTTGGCGTGGAGATGAATATGTTTCTACAAATGCGGCTACAAGAATCAGCGGCTCAAGCGACTTGTTTACAATTTCCGGACGCGCTCCATATCACAGCATAAATTACATTTGCTGCCATGACGGATTTACAATGAACGACTTGGTAAGTTACAACGGAAAACACAACGATGAAAATGGCGAAGGTAACCGCGACGGCTCTGACTCAAACTGGAGCTACAACCACGGATATGAAGGTCCTACGCTAAATCCTGTAATTGAAAAAATGCGCAACCGCCAAATGCGCAACTATATACTTACTCTTTTGATTTCGCAGGGAACACCGATGCTTTTGGGCGGTGATGAATTCCGCAGAGGTCAGCAAGGAAACAATAATGCTTATTGTCAGGACAATGACATCAGCTGGTTTGACTGGGGAAACTGCAGTTTGAATTCCGCGCTTGTCTCGTTTACAAGAAAAGCAATCAGGCTAAGAAAAGATCATCCAGTTTTCCGCCGAACTAAATTCTTTAAAGGCAGCATGGCAGGAAAGAAGCCGGACATCCAATGGTATGCCGCAGACGGAAGCAATCCCGACTGGAGCAAAATTTCAAGATTCCTTGCATTCAGGCTTTTGGGAACATTTGATTCCGGGGCAAAAAAAATTTCTGATAACGATTTCTTTATCGCCGCAAACACAGACCGTCAGGATATAATGCTTAGAATTCCTGCGATTACGGATTCGCGCAAATGGTACAGAATCGCAGATACTTCTATTGAAGATGAAACGTCGCTTCTTTCAGTGGAAAATGCTGAAACTTTAATTTCGCAAGACCGCTATGTGCTTCCTGCCAGCTCTATGCTGATTCTGGTTGCAAAATAAAATCATGCGGGAACTTGAATAAGGAAACGTTTCCATATTATACTAGGTAAACATAATGCCGTTTTGCTTTTTAGCTTAACAGGCTGATTGGAGGAATATAAAAATGACTTTTGATGCAGAGCAGTTTAAGGAAAATCTCACAGCCCGTCTGCGACGCCAGTATGGAAAAGACATCACACAGGCAAATAAACACGACTTGTTTGATGCAGTAAGCGCAAGTGCGCTCGAAATTATAATGCCAAACTGGATGAATACCCGCAAAGAGTATGAAGCTAAACCTACAAAGCAGCTTTACTATTTGAGCGCAGAGTTTTTGATGGGACGCGCGCTGGGAAACAACCTGATTAATTCTGGCATTATGGAGCAGGTAAAAGATGTTCTTAAAGACATGAACATCAGCTACGATTTTATTGAAGATGAAGAGCCTGATGCTGGTCTTGGAAACGGCGGTCTTGGTCGTCTTGCGGCTTGCTTCCTTGATTCCCTTGCAACTCTTGAATATCCGGGACACGGCTACGGAATCCGCTATGAATACGGAATGTTCGAACAGCACATTATAAACGGCGAACAGGTTGAATTCCCTGACAACTGGCTTAAGCACCGTGATCCTTGGGAAGTAAAAAGAAGCGACCTTGCTGTAACTGTAAAATTCGGCGGACAGATTAAATATGGAAAAACTCCTGACGGACAGGACAGATTCTATCTTGAAAACGCAGAGGAAATTACAGCAACTCCTTACGATATGCCGATTGTTGCTTACGGCTCAAACACTGTAAACACATTGCGCTTGTGGCAAGCTTCAAGTCCTAATGGATTTGACCTTCAGCTTTTCAACGATATGCAGTATCATCGCGCGGTTGAACGCCAGAACGATGCCGAGAATATCAGCCGTGTTCTTTATCCAAATGACAACGGTCCAATGGGAAAAGAACTTCGTTTGCGCCAGCAGTATTTCTTCACTTCTGCATCTCTTCAGGATTTGGTTCATCACTTTGTAAATACTTACGGAGCTGATTTCTCAAAGTTCCCTGAATATCATGTTATCCAGCTTAACGATACACATCCTGTAGTTGCGATTCCTGAGCTTATGAGAATTCTCATTGATGAATACAATGTTGGCTGGGACGATGCTTGGAGCGTTGTTCAGAAAACTTTTGCTTATACAAACCACACAATTCTTTCTGAGGCCTTGGAAAAGTGGACAATCGAAGTTTTCCAGAAACTTCTTCCACGTATTTATCAGATTGTTGAAGAAATCAACCGCCGCTTTGTAATTGAGCTTCGCCAGCAGTTCCCTAACGACTATGAGAAGCAGAACCACATGGCGATTATCCATGACGGAAAAGTTTATATGGCATGGCTTGCAATCCATGCAGGTTTCAGTGTAAACGGTGTTGCTGCCCTTCATACAAAAATTCTTAAGGAACAGGAACTTAAGGACTGGTACAAAATTTATCCAGAGAAATTCAACAACAAGACAAACGGCGTTACACAGAGAAGATGGCTTTTGTTTGCAAACCCTGAGCTTTCTGATTTCATCACAAAGAGAATCGGACACGGCTGGGAAAAAGAACTTTCTCTTCTTAAAGGTCTTGAAAAATACGTTGATGATGACGCTTCTTTGGAAGAGCTTATTGCAATCAAACGCCACAACAAGGAAAAACTTGCTGAATACTTAAAGCACAGCCAGAATGAATTCCTTGACCCGGAAAGCATTTTCGACACACAGGTAAAGCGTCTGCATGAATACAAGAGACAGCTTTTGAACGTGTTCCATATCATGTATCTTTACAACAAGATTGTTGAAGATCCAAGCTATAATCCTCCTGCACGCACATTTATCTTTGGCGCAAAGGCAGCTTCTGGTTACCGCCGTGCAAAGGCAATTATCAAGCTTATCAACACTGTTGCAGAAAGAGTCAACAATGACCGCCGCGTTCGTGGCAAGCTACGTGTTGTGTTTGTTGAAAACTATCGCGTTTCAGTTGCAGAAAAAATCATTCCGGCTTCTGATGTTTCCGAGCAGATTTCAACAGCAGGATTTGAGGCTTCTGGAACTTCAAACATGAAGTTTATGATGAACGGCGCACTCACAATCGGTACTTTGGACGGTGCAAACATTGAAATCGTTGAAGAGGCTGGAGAAGACAATGCATTTATCTTCGGTCTTAAGGCGGACGAAATTGTCAAGATGAAGCAGGAGCATTCTTACAATCCTACAAAATATCTTGACAGAAATCCATCTCTTGCAAAAGTTGTAAATCAGCTTGTTGACGGAACTTACGATCCAAGCGGACTTTTGTTCAAGGAGATTCACGATTCTATTGTTTACGGTGTTGAAGGACAGCAGCCTGACGTTTACTTTATTCTTGCTGACTTTGATTCTTATGTTAAGGCTCATGAAAAACTTGCCGCTGAGTATGCTGACAAAAAAGCCTGGGCAAGAAAAACTTTAATCAACATTGCAAACAGTGGAAAATTCTCAAGCGACCGCACAATTGAAGACTACGTAAAAGACATCTGGCACTTGAAGAAAGTAGCTGTAAAATAACTTTTGATATTTGGATTGTCCGATAAGTTTAAAATGCCATTGTCGTACTTGGCTTGGTACGACAATCTCTACATATATAGTCAGATTTTCGGGAAAAGCCTGAAAATGGCACAAAAGATACTTTTGGGATAGACACTCTCTTGCTCCGTGTGGATTTTTCTGCACGGAGTTTTTTTTCATTTAGGCTTTATCCAAGCCGTATTGACAGGGCAAACCCATTATAAATAATTTAAGTAAAGTTTGCGCGGAGGAACGATTCGTGAGGGCAAAAACACTCTGATTGTTGCGACCGCGTGAGCGGGTAATTCTATAGTTACTTTGCAACAATCAGAGGATGTCCAATAAGTTCTGAATGTCATTGCTGAACAATTTCTAAATGATTGTAATATATGCATTTAGAATTTCGGGTCAAGTCTATAAAAGCCTATGAATGACAAAAAAGATACTTATTGGACATCCCCATTATTGCGCGATTTTGAACCAGGAAACCGTGCCTGAAAGCCAGTTTTATGCTGAATACATTTATAATGCGTTTGCCCTGCCGTATTGACCTGTAGACTGAAAACTTATTATCTTATCCGCTATGGAAAAAAGTGAACTTTCTATTATTTTTGGAGCGGGACTGGTTCTTACTGCCGCAATCTGGGGATTTGCTTTTGTTGTTGTAAAAGACAGCTTGGATTTTGTTGGACCTACCTGGATGGTTGCAATCCGGTTTACAATTGCCGCTGTCTGCTTTGGCTTGTTTTTCATAAAACGTTTTCAGCATTTAAATAAAGACATTTTTTTTCACGGATGCTTTTTGGGAGTTCTTCTGTTTTTGGGTTACCTTACTCAGACGATTGGCTGCAATTTTACAACTGCCGGAAAAAACGCTTTCCTTACAACTTTCTATGTAATTCTTGTTCCGCTTATCGGCTGGCCTGTGTTTAAGAAAAAGCCGGGCTGGTATGTCTGGGTTGCGGCGGCTGTGGCTCTTACAGGAATAGGCTTGCTTGCCCTTGACGGAGATGGCGCCTGGTACATTATGAACCGCGGAGATGTTCTTACTTTAATCTGTGGAATTTTCTTTGCGCTTCACATAATTGCAGGCTCGTTTTTTGTAAAGAAAGAAGATGTGATTCTGCTTACATTTTTTCAGTTTGCGGCGAGCGGTGTTCTGGGCTTTTTAACAGCGCCTTTTTTAGACGGCAACTTTGACGTTTCACTTATAAAAAATTCAACCGTTGTTGTTTCCATGCTTTACCTTGGAATTTTCAGTTCGATGGTTTGCTTCGTGCTTCAGAATGTCGGATTGAAATATGTTCCTTCCGCACTGGCATCTCTTTTCCTTTCGTTGGAAAGCGTTTTTGGAGTTCTTTGCAGCTGTATTTTTCTTGGTGAACGCCTTACGTTAAAAATGTTCGTCGGCTGCGCCTTGATTTTCTGCGCGATAGTTTTAGCGGAAGTGATTCCAAATTTGAAGCAAGACAAGAAATAGTTTTTAATGACATGAAGTTATTTTATGTCATTATGACATTTTTTACAAATATGTCTTGATTAAGTCTCTTATCCGTGCTAGTCTTTTCTCCAGCTAAACTTTATGTTTATTGGAGTAATTATTATGAAAAAAATTGCTTTGCTGGCTTTTGCTGCTGGTCTTGGCTTTGCTTTTGCAGGCGGTGTGGATAACAAGACAAATTTAAATCAGGGCTATATGAGAAATCCTAGCCGCAATACAGAAACTTTGCGTCCGGAAGCTGTTTTCTACAATATCGGCGGAACAGCATTTATGAATGACGGGCTTTACTTTGAGCTTGGAAACCAGTTTGTTTTAAAGAATTACGCTGACAAACTTGACGGACAGAAATTTGAAGACGATGAAAACGTTTACTTTTATCCAAATGCTGAGGTTGTCTACAAGAAAGACAATTGGGCGGCGTTCTTTGGCTTTGGCGTTTTTGGCGGCGGCGGAACTCTTGACTACAGCGACGGAACCGGACTTACTTCATTGGCGCTTAAACAGGGAATGGCATCTGCTGTAAAAGCGAAAGTTACTGCGGCGGTTATGGCTGGAAAACTTCCGCTTGCACAGTCTCAGGCTTATGCCCAAAAACTTTTGGAGCAGCTTTCTTCACATTCTCTTGAAGTTTATTCAGTTCAGCTTGGAGAAATCCTTGGCGCTTCATATAAAATCAACGACATGGTTTCTGTTGCGGCGGCAGGAAGATTTATGCACGGTGAGCAGAACATTACACTTAAATGCGACGGCTTGAAGTCAGTTAACGGCGGAAGCTCAAAAATCGGCTATGAGTCAAACGGATATGGCTTTGGCGGAATTTTCGGAGTTCATATCAAGCCCTGGAATACTCTCGATGTTGGAATTCAGTATCAGACAATTACAAAACTCAAGTACAAATACGATGACTTGACTGGTGCCTATGCGTCTTCTTTCCTTAACGCAGATGAAGGCGACAACTTTAAAAATGATTTGCCGGCAGTTTTAAACCTTGGCGTAGGCTACACTTTCTTTGACAAACTGAATGCCAGCATGAGTTTCAACTATTATTTCAACAAGCAGGCTACAATTGAAAGTCCGATTGACCGCTCTGAATATGACTACGATGATTCTTGGGAAATTGCTCTTGGAGCGGACTACAGATTGAATGAGCAGCTTAGCTTTGGAACTGGATTTTCTTATGGAAAGCAAGGCGCAAAGTCTGATGTAAACAATGTGTTCAGCCCGGTTCTTGACAACTTTGTTATTGGAGCTGGTGTTGAATATTCGCCTGTAAAACTTGTTACAATTTCCGGCTCTGCGATGTACTGCAAATATTTCAGCGAGGATTACAAAAAAGCAGGATACACAATGGAACTTTCAAAGGATGTTGTAATGCTTGCGTTGGGTGTTACTGTAAAACCTTTCTAGGAAAAATCATCCGGACTTGCAACTTCAAGGGCTGCCGATGCTAAGTTTTCATTAAGCTTGCTTCGTGCGGCCTTTTCTTTTGTTGTTCCTGCAGCTCCAATTGAAAGCCTTTGTTTTTGAAGCAAAGCGTTTTGCTCTTGAAAAAGTTTTTTTGCTGAAACTAAAATTTCCTGCGCGGCTTCTTCTGGTACTTTTAAAGTCTCTGAAATTTCATTTTCATTTGATTCTGCAAGGCTTTTTAGCGTGCCGAATTTCTTCATTAAAAGCGCATCGCGTTTTGGACCTATTCCGCGGATTTTTGTAAAAGGCGAAACTGTGTTTTCCTTTGTCCTAAGTTCTTGGTTCCTGCTTGTTGCGAATCTATGTGTTTCGTCGCGCACACGCTGAAGCAATCTAAGCGCATCGCTTCGTTTTGGAAGGCGGATTGGCATGCTGTTTCCAGGACGGTAAATTTCTTCATCTCGTTTTGCAAGACCTGCAATTGGAATGTCAAGGTCAAGCGATTTTAAAATGGAATCAACCGCATTTACTTGTCCGATTCCGCCGTCAATTAAAATCAGATCCGGCAATTCTTTTTTTTCGTTTATAAGCCTTGTGTACCTTCTTGAAACCGCCTCTTTCATTGAGGCAAAGTCGTCTATTATTCCGTCCGTTGTTTTCAGCCTGAAATATCTGTAGTTCTTCTTGTCTGGATTTCCATTGTAAAAACTGA